>NZ_JBSFMM010000129.1:27961-32727 GCF_053599555.1 Streptomyces sp. NPDC000941 | reverse complement strand
GGGCCGCCGCGGGCGAGCGCGGCAGCCCGTCCGCGACCGCGTCGAGGAACGCGCGGACGTGCCGTTCCGGCTCCGGCAGGCGCAGCGGATCGGTGCCGGGCAGGGGTACGGCGTGGGCGGCCGGGGGCATGGCGGCGGCCAGGTCACGCACCCGCCGCAGATCCTCCTCGGCGAGCGGGCCGACGCGCCAGGCGTCGTGGTCGGTGGCCGTGAGCCCGGGCAGCAGCCGTCCGCGGGCGGCGAGCTGGAGGGCGAGCACCGCGGCGGCGCCCCAGAAGGCCGCCGTGGGATCGGCCTGGGAGGAGGGGGCGTGCGCGGCGCGGGCCCGGGCGCGGGTGAGCACCGGAAGCGCCTCGGCCAGGGGCAGGACGAGGGCCCGTACGGCGCGGATACGGACGCCCGGGACGCCGTCGTCCCCGGAGTTTCCGTCATCCCCGTCATCACCGCCATCCCCGTCATCCCTGTCGTTCTCGGCGGCAAGGGCAGGGACCACGACGGTGATCTCTTCGGTGGTACCCGGGCCGGTGGGTTCCGGGCCGTCCGGCCGCCAGAAGGCGACGCATCCGGTCCGCGCGGGATCGGCGGGGAGGAAGACGGCGGTGCAGCGGCTGAGTTCGGCGATCTCGGAGGGCGTTGCCACGGTGGGTGGTGTCACGGAGCTGACGCATTCCTCAAATTTGACTAGTGGGAGCCGCCGAGGGTACCTGACGAGTGGCCCGGCCGGGCGGGCGTCCGGTGTGAAGCACCTCACCTGCATTCTTCGCACTCAGGAACCGCACGCCGTCGGTGTCCGTTGACAGAAGTGAAGCGGCATGAGCCGCGAAGGAGGCAGAGGGAGATGTCCAAGCGCGCTGTGGCCGTCGCCGGGGGTGCGGCGATAGGAGTGATCTTGCTGTGCCAGCTGCTGCCGTTCTGGGCGGCGGTCCTGGTGATCGTCGGTGTTCCCGCACTGGCGTACCTGATGCTCGACCCTTCTCAGCGGCGCAGACTGCGCCGGGTGTCGCGCAAGGAGCTTGGGCGCTGACCGCGGCCGCGGCAGCTGCCCGGCGCGCCGGTGACCGGCGCCGCGCCATCGGGTTCGCCCCGATGGCGAATTCCCGGATGGAAACCGGGAGAAGGGGCGCGGCGGGAGCCGGGCGGACCGCGGCGTGGCGGAGCCGGACCGTCGCGACCGTCGGCCGGGCTCGGGGCCCGGGGTGACATGCGCCTGGGAGTGACCGCGCAACACCGATCGCGGGTGTCACCCGGACCCCGTCCATCCGCGCCGCGAAGGCCCGGCCGGCCCGGCGGCCCTCGTCGCCTTGGCCCGGTCGGCCCGCGGTCCGATGTTCCGTAAATGACTTGTGCCGTTGACCGGTGCCGGGCCATGATCCGCACCATGACGCATGAAAAGGACGGCCTCGCGATCTCTCGGTGATCGCCCATGGCCCCATACGGAACTCCTCAGCCGCTGGCCCCTTCCTGGCTTCGGGCGCACTTCGGCCCGCTGCCCTTCTCCGCCCGGATGAGTGCCCTGGCTCGCTACGCCCGCACGCTCTCCCCGGACGCCTGCAGCGCCCTGCGTACCGCCCTCGACTCCTCCTCGGAGCCGGACGACCGGCACCTCGCGCTGTTTCTCGCCGTCGTCCGCCGCGACCTCGATGCCGTGGCAGCCGCTCTCGCCGACCCTCTGCTGCGGCGCCGCGCGCTGTCGGCGGCCATCCGGCTGCCGGTGCCCGAAGAGGCCCTGGTCCAACTCGCCTTGAGCGAGAGCCGTTCCGTACGGCATGAGACGTACCGCGTGCTGCGGGTCGGCCGGCGTATCGCGCTCGCCGACCGGCTGCTGCCCCGGGCGCACGCCGCGTACGGCCCCGCCGACGCCGCCCGTCTGCTGCCCGCGTGCTCACCCGGCGTGGCGGCCGAGTGGTTGCCCCGCCTCGACCCGCCGATCGGCGTCCTGCACACCCTCGCTCGCACCGCCCCGGCGGCCGTCGCCGCCCGGCTGGTGGCCGAATACGACGCGCGCGACGACTACGGCCGACGGCGACTGGCCCGCCGCCACCGCCTGTTGGCCGCCGTCGTGGCCGAACGCGACACTGACGCCGGGCTGCTGCTCTTCCAACGGGCGCCCAAGCTGATCGACGGCCGCGGCGCGGTGGCACTGCTGCACAAGCCGCGGGAGGTGCTGGCGATCCTCCGGAGAGCCGCGTCCCGCGCCGACGGCGACGGAGCCGGCGGGGCGGAACGGACGCCGACCCTCCGGCTGCCCACCGGGCCGCTGCCCCGGCCCGTGCTGCGGGCACTGCGCGCCCTCACCTCCGAGGAACTGGCCGAGCTGGCCGAAGCGGCCCAGGCGGGCGCCGGTGGCATCCGCTTGTACGGCCCCGACCGGTTCGACATCACCCCCGACCCCCTGCTCACGCTCCTCCCCGCCGCGACACGCCGTCGCATCGTCGAAGCCCGCATCCCCGCGCGTGGCCTCGGCAGGAGGGCCCGCTACAACGCCCTCGCCGCACTCGACCCGGCGGACCGCGCGGACCTTCTGCGCCCCGTCCTCGCCCGGCCGCACCGGTCGCCGACACTGCGCAACCAACTCGCCGCGGTGGCTCCGCTCGCCGACGCCGAGCCGATCCTGCTCGAGGCGGCGGCGGGCCACCGTCCCTACGAACGCGCGTACGCCTGGCGTGCCCTCCTCGCATGCGCCGAGCTGAACGCCGACCCCGCGGAATTCGCGCGGATCGTGGCAGCCTGCGAGCGGGCCTGGCACGACAGGGAGGAAGTACGGCGCGTCGCACTGGAGCAGGCCGCCGGCGCGCCGCGCCGGATGCTGGCCGCGATACCGCTGAGCGTGTTGCGCGACGCGGCGCTGACCACCGTCCACTCCCGCGACTCCACGCTCGCCACGGTCGCCGCCGCCGAACGGTGGCTGCGCCGCACCACGGAGAGCGCGGCGGCCCGGGGAGACGCCGAACGGGCGGCACAGACGGCCCGTCTGCTGTGCCAGGTCGTACGCGACCCGCGCCGTCGCGGCCCGGTCGCGCCGCTGAGGCTCGACGCCCGGGCGGCAGCGGCCATCTGGGCCGGTACGGCCCCCGACCACGTCGGCGAAGCGACCGACCGCCCCTCGGCCCAGGGCGGCGAACCGACCGGACCGGTTGACCGGCCGAGTGGACAGGCGGCCCGGCCGAGCGGACAGGCCGTCCGACCGACCGGGCAGGCGGAGAGCCACCTCCGCGCCTCCCGGCTCGTACCCCTCGCCGAACTCCTCGCGCCCCATCTCGCCGAACTCCCCACGCTGGATGCGCTGGTGGGCCACACCGCGCTCGACGGGGAGGATCCCGGGACGGCCGCCCGCGCCGCCGCGGCATGGATCGCGGCCCCCGCCACGCGGGAGCGGCGCTGTGCCCAGCTGATCGCTTCCGATCCGTCGTTCGCCATCGTGGAACCGGTACTGCGGACCCTGGCCGCCCGCCGTACCGATCTATTGGAGGACGTACTGCGCGCCGCCCGGCACGGGTTGCCCGGTCAGCTGTCGCGCCGCCCCGCCGACCGTTGGGTGCCGCGTCTGCCGTACTCGGTCACCGGCCGGTGGACCGCGCGGACACGCCGCCTGCTGGACACCCACCTCGCGGCGGTAGCGGCCGACGACGAGGCTCCGCCGCGCGCCCGCGCCGACGCGGCGGCCCTGCTGCGCGACCCGGCGCTCCTGGCAGACCTGGCGTCCAGCGCACCGCAGCCCGTGGCCGCGGCGGCGCTGACCGCACTCGGCGAAACCGCGGCGATCGGTGCCTACTTCGACCGCCCGCCAAACGCCCGCCAGACCGACCGGCGCGGCCCGGCCGACACGCTGAGCGGCGACACGCCCGACCACGCTGCGGCCGACGGGCCCCGCGTCGAGCCGCCCGGTGGTGTCGTGGATGACACCCATGCCGTCGGACCAGGCGGGCCTGAGCCGGTCTGGCCCAACGCCCCAAAGTGCCGCACGGCTGACGGGGACACCTTCGCTCCTGGCGCGCCTGGCCGCGGCGCCGCCGGTCCGGCTTCGCGTGACTCCGCCATTCGCGAGGCATCTGGCCGGGAGCCCGCTCGCCGGGCCGAGTTTGGTCCGGCGGAAACTCGAGTGGCCGGTGGCGACGGGTCCGGCGTCGAGCCGCCCGGTGGGGACACCGTCATCCCTCGCCCCGCCGACCCAGGCGCGGCCGGGCCGGTCTGGCCCGACGCCCCCGAGCCGCAGACCGCTGACCGGGACACGCCCGTCGGCCCACACAAGCCCGGCCGGGCGGCCCCCGATGTTGTGCTTTCCCTCCTCCTCCAACACGCCGGAATCGGCGGCGCCCGGGGGCGGGCGGCGATGGCAGGGGTGCGGCGCCTTCTGGGTGGCGTGTCCGATCGGAGGGCCGTCGCACTCCTCGCACCCGCCGTGCGCTCGGTGTCGGCGCCGGTCGGCAGCCGTAAGGAGGCCGTCCGCGCTCTGGCCGAGCTGCCCAGCGACGCGGCGTTCGCCGCGCTGCTCGCGGCCTGGGACGAGCCCGGGCAGCACCGGGACGTGCGGGTGGTGCTCGTACGCCCGCTCCTCGCCCGGGTCGGCGCGCCTGGCGTGGCCGACCGGCTGAAGGAGTATCTGTACGAGCCGGCCGTCCTCGAGGCCGTGATCGTGAGCGATCCGGAAGCGGCGGGGATCCGTGCTCGCTCGGCGTACGCGTCCTTCCTCGCCGACGTGGTCCGTACCGGGGACGACGAGGCGGCCCGGGCTGCCTGCGCCGCGCTGCCGCACTGCATGGTTGCCG
>NZ_JBSFMM010000129.1:0-27863 GCF_053599555.1 Streptomyces sp. NPDC000941 | reverse complement strand
CGGGACGACCGGGACGACCGGGACGACCGGGACGACCGGGACGACCGGGACGACCGGGACGACCGGGACGACCGGGACGACCGGGACGACCGGGACGACCGGGACGTTCGAGGAAGGGACTGGCGCGCTGGCGGCGGCCGCCGTCGCCACGGACCGGCCGTCAAATGTGTGGCGCGCCGCGGTGGACGCGCTCGGGCGTGTCCCTGGAGAAGAGGGAGCCTCCGCTCTGCGCGGCGTGCTCGAGACCTTGGTCGCACGGACACGCACCGACACCGACACCGACACCGGAATCGACGACGACGGGGCGAGCGGACGAGGCGAACGCGCCGACGCGCTGCGGCGGCTTGCCGGGTGCGGGTCCGCCGTCATCAACCGGTTCGCCCAAGAGACGGCCGGTGAACTCTCGCCGGGCGACGCCGTGGTGGACGCGCTCCTGGCCGCCGGGCTGCGCCGCGAGGCCACCGGCGCCTTGGTGAGAGTAGCCTGTGCCGCACTGCGCGCGGGCGACCCCGGCCTCGGCCGCTGGGAGCGCTATCTCTCGCTGGTCCGGGAACGGCCGGACCGCCTGTGCTTCGACGACTACGTCGCGTTCGATCACGACGACGAGCATGTGCGGGCGGCGGTGCTCACCGTGGTCGGCGTGTTGCGCGAGCGCGGCGACGCAGCGGGTGGGCTGACGGCGCTCGCCTTGGTGAAGGGGATGGGCGTCAGGAGCGGCTGGCCGGACCCGTGGCGGGCGGAGATCGACGAGCTATGCAGGCACCCCGACCCGGATACGGCCGAGGCGGCCCTCCTCGTCGATCCACACCGCCGCTGGTGACACGAGACGAGGGGCGGCGGTCCGCGACCGGGGCGGTGCTCCCCGCCGGTGATCTTCGCTGTAGCCCGCTGCGCAGTGCCACTCGCAACTCCACCCGAAGCAGCGCCACGGCCGGCGGGCTCCGGACCCGGCGCCGACTCAGCCAGGCCGTACGGCCAGTTGGTCCAGTGCCGTCAGCAGGCCCGGCAGCTCCGGGCCGCGGCCGAGTGGCGGGGGCGCGTCCAGATATCCGCGCGCCTCCTCCAGTACGCGTCGCACACCCCCGTGCGGCTTCTCGGCGGGGGACACGAACGTGACGTCGCTGTCGACCTGTTCGCGCCACAGAGCCCACTGCAGCGCGATCTCGTCCGCGCCCAGCCGCCGCTGCGCCGGTCCCCACCGCTCGGTGTCCGGCGGGGCGAGCGGCGACGTGGCCGCCTCCCCACCCTGCGGGCCGGGTTCGGGGTCGTGCGGCGCGGGGACGCCCGGCGCGGCGACGGCCACCGCGAGCGGCCAGCCGGGGAGGGAGACGACCACCGTGCGCTCGTCGATCGCCAGGCCGTATTCCATCCCGCAGTCCCACGCGGCGACGGCGCAGGCGACCAGCGACGCGTCGCTGGTGACGACGGTCCACCGGGCGCCGTCCCCGTCCTGGCCCATCACCAGTCCGTAGCCGGCCCCGTACGGCTCGAGGCCGAGCGCGGCGCAGGCCTCGGGATAGTCGTCGCCCAGCACGCTCGGAAACTGCGCGGGCGTCAGCACCACGGCGGTGAGCACATACAGCGCGTCGTCGTCCGAGTCCTCACTGGCAGGCACGGCAGCCTCGTCTTTTGCGGTACCGGAATCCGGGGCCAATGCGTTGTGCGGCGCACCTTGACCAGCCAGTAGCCACGGCGTCGAGACTTTGTGCGCGGATGCGGATCGGGCCTGTCGGCCGCACGGCCCTCAGGCGCCGCCGGTCGCCCGCAGCGAGTCCAGGGTGCGGCGCAGCCAGGACTGTTCGGCCTGGTTGGTGGCGCGGGCGATGGTGAGGATGCCGCGCCGGAAAGGGTCCTCGATCTCCTCGGCGTGCAGCGGCCGGTCGTCGTCGTAGAAAAAGCTCGTGGGTTGCCGCAGAAACGCCAGTCGGCGCTCCAGCACTCTCGCCTGGGCCGCCGGGTCCTCCAGGTGTCGCAGAAACGCGAGCACGGTGAACCAGCGGTTCTCGTCGGTGATATCGGCCTGGGCCGGCCCCGCGAGGCGCCGACGGAGCTCGGCTCGGCCCCCGGCGGTCAGGGTCAGCACGTGCCGTGGCGCGGCACCCGTGCCCGGCTGGGTCTCGCGGGCCAGCAGCCCGGCCATTTCCAGACGCTTGATCGCCGGGTACAGCGTGCTTTCGGCCACGGGTTTGACGTGCCCGGTCAGCGCGGCGATTCGCTTGCGCAGCTCATAGCCGTGCAGCGGCGTGTCGCAGAGGAAGCCCAGGATGGCGAGTTCCAGCATGTGCGCATTGTTCCGCAAGGACGCTGTATCTCGACCTCGTGATACAGCGGCGGCGATGCATGATTCTGTCCGCTCAGCTCTGACGGACCGCGAGGGCAAGGAAGCGCGTGTCCCGGTCCGTGTACGAGGTCAGCCGCCAGCCCGAACGGGCCAGCAGCGGGCGCAGGTTGGGCTCGGCCCGCAGATCGTCGGGGGTGATCGTGCGGCCCTTCCGGGCGGCGAGCGCCGCCCGCCCCACGGGGTGGAACAGCGCGAGCCGGCCCTGGGGGCGCACCACCCGGGCGAGCTCCCGCAGTCCTGCCTCGGGCTCGGGAAGGTGGGAGATCAGCCCGGCGCCGAACACCGCGTCCAGACAGCCGTCGCGCAGCGGCAGCCTGGTGACGTCCGTGAGGGCGAGCGCCGCGTCCCGGTGCCGGTCGGCGCGTACGGCAGCCGACAGCATCGCTGGCGTGGCGTCGGCGCCGAGGACCGTTCCGGTGGGGCCGACGGCGGCGCGAAGTGCGGGCAGGGCGCGGCCGGTGCCGCAGCCGGCGTCGAGCACCGCGTCCCCGGGGCGCAGGCCGAGGTCGGCGACGGCGGCGGCGTAGGCGGGGCCGTCGTCGGGGAAGCGGGTGTCCCAGTCGGCGGCCCGCGGGGTGAAAAAATCCCGGACCTCGGCCAGGCGGTCGGCGGGGGTGTGCTGGTGGCTCATACGACTCCTCGGGCGGGCCGGATCTGAAGGTAGCTGAGGGGAAAACCCCTGAGCGAGAACCCGGATAGTGTGCATGTTCGGGCATCGGCCGATCGTTCTGTCATCTGTCCCTGTCAAATTCCAGCATCTTCCGAATGCGCCCCCTGCGTGCGCCCCCTCCCGGCTAGCGTCCCTGGGCCATGGGACAGCTCCCGACAGAAGGAGAGGGCCATGACCGAGCACCGCAGAATCGCCGCCCGCTTCCCGGACGGCCTCGACTGCCTTCTGGACGATCTGGTGGTCCGCGTCGGGGACGTACGACACGCCGTCGTACTGTCCGGTGACGGAGCGACGGTGAGCGCTTCCCGCGGGCTCAACCGCCGTGACGCCGAGCAACTGGCCGCCGTCGCCTCCGGCTTCCACGGCCTGGCCGTCGGTGTGGCGCGCCGACGGGCGCGCGGTGCGGCGCGCCAGACCATGGTGGCGATGGAAGCCGGCAACCTGTTCGTCGTGGCGGCGGGCGAGGGCGCGTACCTGGCCGTCCTGAGCGCGGCCACCGCCGACCCGGCGCTGATCGCCTCCGAGACGGCCCGACTCGTCGAGCGGGTCGAGGAGCATCTGCGCGCCCACCCGCGCCTCCCGGAGACCCCGGCCGCCCCCGCCTGACCGCGATGCGAGCGCTGACCTGGCAGGGCAGACGGGGTGTGCGGACGCCCGTGAACCTCGTGAAGGCCGTACGCGGCTGAGGGCGGCCGGCCGCTTGGCCGCCCTCCACGCGGGTACTCGCCTGCTCATGGCTGGAATCGAGCTCAACAGCGCCGCGTTCGACGACCACGACCGGATTCCCCGCCGGTACACCAAGGACGGGGAAGACCTCTCGCCGCCGCTGACCTGGTCCGGCGTCCCCGCCGGCACGGCCGAGCTTGCCCTGCTGTGCGAGGACCCGGATGCCCCGTCCGGGTCGTTCGTCCACTGGCTGGTCACCGGCATCGCCCCCGCCAGCGGCGGAGTGGTCAGCGGACGGACGCCCACGGGCGGTGTGCCGCGCACCAACGGATACCACCAGGAGGGCTGGGGCGGGCCGCACCCGCCCGCGGGTGATCAGCCGCACCGGTATTTCTTCCGGCTGTACGCCCTGCCCGAACCGCTGGTCCTCCCCGACGAGCCGTCGGCCGACGAGGTGCACCGCGCCGTCGACCGCAGCCAGCTCGCGAGCGGCACGCTGGTCGGCCTCTATCAGCGCTGAGTCACCTGTCCCAAGCCCTGGTGCCCGATGTTCCAGGCCCTGAACCGGCTGCCCCTGCCCCCAGCCCTCGCCGAAGGCCCGTCGGGGAGCGATGGGTTTCGGCCGAATCCGGCTAGTCGGCGATGTCGGCGAGAGCGATGACTTTCTCGGTGCGGACCCGCACCAGCAGCTCGCCCGGGACGCCATTGCGGGCGCCGTACTGCTCCGCAAGGTCCTCGCCCATGTACCGAGCCGCGATCCGGGTGGCCCAGTCGCGGACCTCCTCCAGCCGGTCGCTCAGCTCGGCGCGCCCCTGCAAGGTGACGAACGAGAACGGGGGCCGGTCATCGTCCACACAGAGGCTGACCCGCCCGTCGCGGGCCATGTTGCGGCCTTTGACGGTGTCCGCGCCCGTGTTGAAGACGATGTCGTCGCCGTCGAGCAGGAACCACACGGGCGCGATATGCGGGCTGCCGTCGGCCCGCACGGTCGACAGCTTCGCCGTGTGGGTGCCCTCCGAGATGAACTTCTGCCACTGATCCTTGGTCATTTTCCGTGCCATGTCTCCATCTTGTGTCAAGCGGCGCACATCGGCGCCCCGACAGGCGGGGCGGGTTGCCCGGAGAGCGGCAGTGAGAAAGGCTTGCCCGGCAGCTGTGGTGGTTGGCCGGACGGGGAGGAACGGTATGGCACTCAGCAAAGGGCTCGATTGGCTGCTGGACGATCTGACGGAGCGGATCGCACAGATACGGCATGCCTTGGTGCTCTCGAACGACGGGCTGGTCACGGGCGCCAGCTCCACGCTTGTGCGGCAGGATGCCGAACATCTTGCCGCCGTCGCCTCGGGGTTACACAGCCTGGCCAAGGGGTCCGGGCTTCACTTTCGCACGGGGCGGGTGCGGCAGACGATGGTCGAATTCGAGGAGGGCGTGCTGTTTGTGACGGCCGCCGGGGACGGCAGCTGCCTGTGCGTGCTCAGCGGCCCGGACGCCGACGTCGGTCAGGTCGCGTACGAGATGGCGCTGTTGGTCAACAGGGTGGGGGAGCACCTGGGGGTCGAGGCGAGACAGGAGAGCGGGGCGCCAAGCGGGCTGTGAGCGGAAGTTATCCACAGGCCTGACGGGCGGTCTCGCTCAGCGGCTATTGTCGTCACTGTCAGTGACTGACCAGTCGCGGGGGAGGACCGTCGTGGTAGTGGGGGACCGTCAGAAGGCGCTTCAGGAGTCGTATCAAACGCTTCAAGAGTCGCCTCGGACATCGCCGCCTCGGACATCGCATCAGAAGCCGAGGAAGGATCCGGTGCCGCCGGTGCCGGACGGGGGCGAGGAGACCGTCGCGTTCGACAGAGCCGCCAGGGAGCTGGGCCTCAAGCGCGGCGAGTTCGAGCTGGCCGTGCAGCTAGGCGAGGTGCGCACCGTCGCCATGGGCGCCATGGGGCGCCGGGTGGCGCGTGCGGAGCTGCTCCGGCTCGCGGCTGCCGAGGGCTTCCCGAGCGCGTTGCGCGCCCGGCTGCGCGTGGTGGGCACGGCCGAGGGAGCCGAGCTGCTGGGCATCAGCCAGGGCCGGTTCACCCGCCTGGCGCGCGGTGGCTTCTTCACTCCGGTCCGTTTTTATGTCAACCGGTACCGGGCGGTGGTGTGGCTGTATCCGGCCGCGGAGCTCGGCGCGTTCGCCGGGCGGGAGCCCGCCCTGCTGACCGGACGTATCCCGGCCGGGCTGCGCGCCACACTCGACGAGGGGGAGGATCAGCGGGCCGCCAGATGGCGCCGCCGCCGCGTGGAGCAGTTGCTCGCCCTGACCGACGACCCCTGGGAGCGGGCCGCGGTGTGGGCCGCGCTGCTGACCCCGGCCGAGCTGGACGCGGTCGTCACCGACCCGGCCGAGCGGGCGTGTC
Organism: Streptomyces sp. NPDC000941; assembly: GCF_053599555.1. Taxonomy (NCBI): domain Bacteria; kingdom Bacillati; phylum Actinomycetota; class Actinomycetes; order Kitasatosporales; family Streptomycetaceae; genus Streptomyces; species Streptomyces sp. NPDC000941. The sequence goes on along the minus strand of NZ_JBSFMM010000129.1, from coordinate 21,793 downwards.
TGCGTGAGCTGATGCCCCGGCTCGCCCCGGTGCCCGCCGGGACCGGCCCGGCGGCGGAGCTGACCGCTGCCCTGGTGGCGGCGGACGACCCCGCGGAGATCCGGCGCTGCCGGGTCGCGCTGGAGACCTGTGTGCGGGACGCCCGCGAGGCGCGCCCCATCCAATCACCCGTCCAGCCGTCCGTCCCGCTGCCGACCGGGGTGGCTGCGTCGCCGGGCGGCGAGCTGGCCCCGTCTCCCGCGCGGCCGCGCAGGCGCCCGCTCTGGCACCGCCTCGTCCGTGGGCGCCGAAGTGCGGCGGACGGCCCCACGGCTGCCTACAGGGGGCGGAAGAGCCCTTCCTGCACCACGGAGACGAGCAGCCGGCCGGCCCGGTCGTAGATCCGGCCGCGGGCCAGCCCGCGCCCGCCGGTGGCGATCGGCGACTCCTGGTCGTAGAGGAACCACTCGTCGGTGCGGAACGGCCGGTGGAACCACATGGCGTGGTCCAGCGAGGCCATGTCGAAGCCGCGGCGGCCCCACAGCGGCTCCACCGGCACCCGCACCGCGTCCAGCAGCATCATGTCGCTCGCGTAGGCGAGCGCGCAGGTGTGCACGAGCGGGTCGTCGCCGAGCGGGCCGACCGCCCGCATCCATACAGCGCTGCGCGGCTCGGCGCCCTCGAGCTCCTGGGGCGTCCAGCGCAGCCGCTCCACATACCGGATGTCGAAGGGCTGACGGCGCGCCATTCTCTCGAGCGACTCGGGGAGCGCCCCGAGGTGCTCGCGGATCTCGTCGGCGAGCTTCGGCAGGCTCTCCGGCTCAGGTACCTCGGGCATCGGCAGCTGTTGTTCGATGCCCGGCTCGGGAAGATGGAAGGAGGCAGTCAGATTGAAGATCGTCCGACCCTGCTGGACGGCGACGACCCTGCGCGTGGTGAAGGAGCGACCGTCGCGGACGCGCTCCACCTGGTACACGATCGGCACCCCCGGCCGCCCCGGGCGCAGGAAGTACGCGTGGAGCGAGTGCACCGGGCGCTGCCCGTCGGTGGTCCGTCCCGCGGCCACCAGCGCCTGCCCGGCCACCTGCCCGCCGAACACCCGCTGCAGCGACTCGTCGGGACTGAGGCCCCGGAAGATGTCCAACTCGATCTGCTCCAGGTCCAGCAGATCGACCAGGCGCTCGGCGGGATTGGTCATCGGTGGTGCTCCTTCACTGGTGGTGCTCACCGCGGGGCCGGGCCCCGCTTGTTCGGGCCCCGACTGTTCCGGGGCCGTGACGCCTGGGAGGCTACAGCTGCCCCACCGCGGTGATCCGCACCACCGCCCGGCCCTCCTCGTCGGAGGCTGTCAGGTCGACCTCCGCCGAGATGCCCCAGTCGTGGTCACCGTTCGGGTCGTCGAAGGTCTGCCGCACCCGCCACAGCCCGTGCTCCGGCTGCTCCTCGATCTGCAGCAGCTTCGGACCGCGCGCCTGTGGGCCGGTGCCCAGGTCCTCGTACTCCTCCCAGTACGCGTCCATCGCCGTCGCCCACGCGTCCTCGTCCCAGCCGGAGTCGGCGTCCATCTCGCCGAGCTCGGCCACCTTGTCCAGCGCGGCGAGCTCGACCCGGCGGAACATCGCGTTGCGCACCAGGACGCGGAAGGCGCGGACGTTCGCGGTGACCGGCCGGACCTGGTCGGCGCGCTCCTGAGCCTCCTCCGCGGACTCCTCCTCGGGGTTCGCCAGCTGTTCCCACTCGTCCAGCAGGCTGGAGTCGACCTGCCGCACCATCTCGCCGAGCCAGGCGATGATGTCCTGGAACTCATCGGACTTCAGATCGTCCGGCACGGTGTGGTCCAGGGCCTTGAAGGCGCTGGCGAGGTAGCGCAGCACGATCCCCTCGGTCCGCGCCAGGTCGTAGTGCGAGGTGAACTCGGTGAACGTCATCGCGCGCTCGTACATGTCGCGGATCACCGACTTGGGCGACAGCGGGTGGTCGCCGACCCACGGGTGGCTCTTGCGGTAGAGGCCGTAGGCGTGGAAGAGCAGTTCCTCCAGCGGCTTGGGGTACGAGACGTCCTGAAGCCGCTCCATCCGCTCCTCGTACTCGACGCCGTCCGCCTTCATCGCGGCCACCGCCTCGCCCCGGGCCTTGTTCTGCTGGGCCGCCAGGATCTGCCGTGGATCGTCCAGGGTCGACTCGACGACCGAGACCATGTCCAGGGCATAGGAGGGGGATTCGGGTTCCAGGAGCTCGAAGGCGGCGAGCGCGAAGGTGGACAGCGGCTGGTTGAGTGCGAAGTCCTGCTGCAGATCCACCGTGAGTCGTACGGTCCGCCCCTCGGCATCGGGCTCCTTGAGCTGCTCCACCACGCCCCCGTCCAGCAGCGAGCGGTAGATCGCGATGGCCCGGCGGATATGGCGCAGCTGGTTCTTGCGCGGCTCGTGGTTGTCCTCGAGGAGACGTCGCATCCCCTCGAAGGGGTTGCCCGGCCGGGCGATGACCGACAGCAGCATCGCGTGGGTGACCCTGAAGCGAGAGGTGAGCGGTTCGGGCTCGGAGGCGATCAGTTTTTCGAAGGTGTTCTGTCCCCAGCTGACGAACCCTTCGGGCGCCTTCTTGCGTACCACCTTGCGCCGCTTTTTCGGATCGTCACCGGCCTTCGCCAGCGCTTTCTCGTTCTCGATGACGTGCTCGGGCGCCTGGGCCACGACAAAGCCGGCGGTGTCGAACCCGGCTCGCCCGGCGCGGCCGGCGATCTGGTGGAACTCCCTGGCCCGCAGCGTCCGTACCCGCTGGCCGTCGTACTTCGTCAGCGCGGTGAACAAGACCGTGCGGATGGGCACGTTGACGCCCACGCCCAAGGTGTCCGTACCGCAGATGACCTTCAGCAGCCCGGCCTGCGCCAGCTTCTCCACCAGTCGCCGGTACTTCGGCAGCATCCCGGCGTGGTGCACTCCGATACCGTGCCGCACATAGCGGGACAGGTTCCGGCCGAACTTGGTGGTGAACCGGAAGTTTCCGATGAGCGCCGCGATCTCGTCCTTCTCCGCCCGCGTGCACATATTGATGCTCATCAGGGCCTGGGCCCGCTCCACCGCGGCCGCCTGGGTGAAGTGCACGATGTAGACGGGCGCCTGCCGGGTCTCCAGCAGCTCGGTCAGCGTTTCGGTCAGCGGCGTGGTGCGGTACTCATAGCTCAGCGGCACGGGCCGGGTCGCGGACCGCACCACCGAGGTGGGCCGCCCGGTGCGCCGGGCCAGGTCCTCCTCGAACCGGGTCACATCGCCGAGCGTCGCCGACATCAGCACGAACTGGGCCTGGTCCAGCTCGAGCAGCGGGATCTGCCACGCCCAGCCGCGGTCCGGCTCCGCATAGAAGTGGAACTCATCCATGACCACTTGACTGATGTCGGCGTCCCTGCCGTCCCGCAAGGCGATGGACGCCAGCACCTCGGCCGTGCAGCAGATCACCGGCGCGTCCGCGTTGACCGACGCGTCGCCCGTGAGCATCCCGACGTTCTCGGTGCCGAAGAGCTTGCACAGCTCGAAGAACTTCTCCGAGACGAGCGCCTTGATCGGCGCGGTGTAGAAGGTGACCTCGTCCCGGGCGAGGGCGGCGAAGTGGGCGCCCGCCGCCACCAGGCTCTTGCCCGAGCCGGTGGGGGTGGACAGGATGACGTTCGATCCGGACACCACCTCGATCAGCGCTTCCTCCTGGGCGGGATAGAGCGAGATGCCCCGCTCCTCGACCCACGTGGAAAACGCCTCGAAAAGGGCGTCGGGGTCGGCGTCGCTCGGCAGCTGATCGATAAGAGTCACGCCCCTATACTGCCTGCTTTCCCGCGTCGGCCGGGAACCGGCTGCTGGGACGAAGATCGTCCGCCGCTAGGCTGTGCCCGGCGAGTGGGCCGAAGGGGCGCATCGAGCCCTGGAGAACTTCCCAAGAGACAGACCCGCGCATGGCGCGGGCACGAACAGGGGCGGGGATAAGACCATGATGGGACCGGCGCATTCGCTGTCCGGGGCGGCGGCCTGGCTGGGGGTGGGCGCGGCGGCTGCGGCGGCGGGCCACGAGATGCCCTGGCCGGTGCTGGTCGTCGGCGCTCTGATCTGCGCCGGGGCGGCGCTCGCCCCCGATCTCGACCACAAGGCCGCGACGATATCCCGCTCGTTCGGGCCGGTCTCCCGGGGCCTGTGCGAGGTGGTCGACAAGCTCTCGCACGCGGTTTACAAGGCGACCAAGAAGCAGGGCGACCCGCGCCGCTCGGGTGGCCACCGCACCCTCACCCACACCTGGCTGTGGGCGGTGCTGATCGGCGGGGGCGCCTCGGCGCTCGCGATGATCGGCGGCCGCTGGGCGGTGCTCGCGATCCTCTTCGTCCATATGGTGCTGGCCGTCGAGGGGCTGCTGTGGCGCATGGCGCGGGTCTCCAGCGATGTGCTGGTGTGGCTGCTCGGCGCCACCAGCGCCTGGATCCTTGCCGATGTGCTGAACAAGCCGGGCAATGGCGCCGACTGGCTGTTCACCGCGCCGGGTCAGGAGTATCTGTGGCTCGGCCTGCCGATCGTCCTGGGGGCCCTGGTGCACGACATCGGGGACGCGCTCACCGTCTCCGGCTGCCCGATCCTGTGGCCCATACCGATAGGCCGCAAGCGGTGGTACCCGCTCGGGCCCCCGAAGGGGATGCGCTTCCGGGCGGGCAGCTGGGTCGAGTTGAAGGTGCTGATGCCGGTCTTCATGGTGGTGGGCGGCCTGAGCGGCCTCGGGGCCCTCGGCATCATCTGACCCCGTGGCCCGGCGGCGCGAGCTGACCCCGTGGCCCGGCGGCTGAGCTCGTGACCCGGCGGCGCGGAGTGAGCCGCGCCGCCGGGGTGGTCGCTACTGGTGCCAGGAGCGCCACAGCGCCGCATAGGCGCCGCCCGCAGCGACGAGTTCGTCGTGGCTGCCCAGCTCGCTGATCCGGCCCTGCTCGACCACCGCGATCAGGTCCGCGTCATGCGCGGTGTGCAGCCGGTGGGCGATGGCGACCACGGTCCGGCCCTCCAGCACCCGGGCCAGGGATCGCTCCAGGTGTCGCGCCGCCCGCGGATCGAGCAGTGAGGTGGCCTCGTCCAGGACGAGCGTATGCGGATCGGCCAGGACCAGCCGGGCCAGAGCGATCTGCTGAGCCTGCGCCGGGGTCAGCGCCAGCCCGCCCGACCCGACCTCGGTCTCCAGACCGTCCTCCAGCGCCCGCGCCCAGCCGTCGGCGTCCACCGCGCTCAGGGCCGCCCACAGCTCGGTGTCCCGCGCGGAGGTGCGGGCCAGCAGCAGATTGTCGCGCAGCGACCCCACGAAGACATGGTGCTCCTGGTTGACCAGCGCCACATGCTCGCGCACCCGCTCGGCCGGCATCCGGGCCAGCTCCGCGTCGCCCAGCGTCACCGTGCCGGTCCGGGGCGCGTAGATCCCGGCGAGCAGTCGGCCAAGGGTGGATTTGCCCGCGCCGGACGGTCCGACCAGGGCCAGCCGTGTCCCTGGCCGTACCCGCATGGTCACCCCGTGCAGCACATCGCTGTCCGCCCGATACCCGAACCGCACCTCGTCCGCGCGCACCTCCCGGCCGCCGGGCGTCACCGTGTCGTCGGCCGAATCCGGCTCGATCTCCCGCACCCCCACCAGCCGGGCCAGCGACACCTGCGCCACCTGCAGCTCGTCGTACCAGCGCAGAATCAGCCCGACCGGCTCCACCAGCATCTGGGCGAGCAGCGCGCCCGTCGTCAGCTCGCCGACCGTCATCCAGCCATGCAGCACAAAGGCGCCGCCGATCATCAGGACCGATCCGGTGATCAGCGAGTACGTCACATTGATCACGGGGAAGAGCACGCTGCGCAGCCAGAGTGTGTACCGCTCCCACGCGGTCCATTCGCGGATCCGGCGGTCGGACAGGGCGGTCCGCCGGTCACCCAGCCGCTGTGCCTCGATGGTCCGCCCGGCGTCCACCGTCTCGGTGAGGGACGAGGCCACCGCCGCGTATCCGGCGGCCTCCGAGCGGTAGGCGCTCGGCGCCCGGCGGAAGTACCAGCGGCAGCCGATCACCAGCACCGGGAGTGCGATCAGCACCGCAAGACCCAGCGGCGGCGCCGTCACGGTCAGCGCGCCCAGCAGCAGCACCGTCCACACCACCCCGATGGCCAGCTGGGGCACCGCCTCGCGCATCGCGTTGGCCAGCCGGTCGATGTCGGTGGTGATCCGGGACAGCAGATCGCCGGTCCCGGCCCGCTCCAGCACGCTCGGCGGTAGGCCCACCGACCGTACGAGGAAGTCCTCGCGCAGATCCGCCAGCATCCTCTCGCCCAGCACCGCGCCGCGCAGCCGCACCACACGGACGAACGCGGTCTGCACCGCGAGCGCCACCGCGAACAGCGCGACGGCGCGTCCGATGTGCAGGTCACGCTCTCCCGCCGCAAGGTCCTCGACCAGCCCGCCCAGCAGCTGCGGGCCGACCATGGAGGCGATCACGGCGGTCGCGTTCACGGCCATCAGCACGGCGAAGGCCGTTCGGTGCCGCCGCAGCAGCTCGCGGACGTAGTCCCGCACGGTGGCGGGGGTGCCGACCGGCAGTGTCGTCGCCGACTGCGGTGCGGCGGGGTCATAGGCCGGTGGGGCCACTCCGATCATGCCGACTCTCCGATCTTTCCGATGCGCCCCGCGGCCCCGGGCCCCGAGGCGTCGTGCCCCGTGGCCCCGTGGCCGGCCCCGTCTCCGTCCCGGTCCGTTTCCAGGTCTGCCTCATCCGGTTCATCCGGTTCATTCGGCTCGTCCGGTTCGCGCGTGACCACCGCGCGGTATGCGTACTCGGTGCCCAGCAGTTCGCGGTGCAGCCCCGCGGCGGCCGCCTTGCCGTCCCGTACGAACACCACCCGGTCGGCCCGGTCCAGCAGCAGCGGGCTGGAGGTGAAGACCACGGTCGTCCGCCCCGCCCGCAGCCGCCGGAGGCCCTGCGCGACACGCGCCTCGGTGTGCGAGTCCACCGCGGACGTCGGCTCGTCGAGCACCAGCACCTCGGGGTCGGTCACCAGCGAGCGGGCCAGCGCCAGCCGCTGCCGCTGGCCACCCGACAAGGAGCGGCCGCGCTCGGTGATCCGCGCGTGCAGCGGGTCCGCCGCGTCCGAGCCGTCCACCGATGCCTGGGCGAGCGCGTCCAGCACATCGCCGCACTGCGCCGCCTCCAGCGCCTCCGTCACCGTGACCGTCCCCGAGCGGGGCACATCGAGCAGTTCGGCGAGCGTGCCCGACAGCAGCACCGGATCCTTGTCCTGGACCAGCACGGCCCGGCGCGCCGCGGCCAGCGGCACCTCGTCCAGCCGAACACCGCCCAGCAGCGCCGACGGCGTCCGCCCGGGCTCCGCCTCCGCCGCGCCGCCACCGGCCTCGCCCTTGGCTTTGCCGTCCTCGTCCCTGTTGTCCCCGTCGTCCGGAGCGTGCCCGCCGAGCCGGTCGGCCAGCCGTCCCGCCAGGTCCGGGTCGCCGCACACCACCGCGGTCAGCTGTCCGGCGGGTGCGAGCACTCCGCTCGCCGGGTCGTACAGATCGCCACCGAACTGCTCCCCGTCCGCCCTGTCGGCGGCCGCCCCCGCGACGGAGCCTTCGGCGCCGTACGAGGAGCGCCGCAGCCCAAGCACCCGGGCGGCGCGCCGCGCCGAAGGCCGGGAGAAGGAATACGCCATCGCGATCTCTTCGAAGTTTCTCAACGGGAAGAGCAGAAAGGTCACCGCGCTGTAGACCGTCACCAGCTCGCCCACCGAGATCTGCCCCTCCCGGGCGAGCGTCGCCCCGTACCAGACGACCCCGATCATCAGCAGCCCCGGCAGGGCGACCTGCACCGTGGCGATCAGCGCCCACATGCGGGCGCTGCGCACCGCCGCCGTCCGCACCTCCTGCGAGGCCCGCCGGTAGCGGTCGAGGAACAGCTCCTCGCCCCCGATGCCGCGCAGCACCCGCAGCCCCGCCACGGTGTCCGAGGCCAGCTCGGTCGCCCGGCCGGCCTTCTCCCGCTGCTCGTCCGCCCGCCGTGTGGCCCGGGGCAGCAGCGGAAAGACCGCCAGCGCCAGCGCGGGCACGCCGAGGGCCACCACCATCCCCAGCGCCGGCTGATAGACGATCAGGGCCACACACACCCCGACGGTGGTGATCGCGGCCGCCGTAAAGCGGGACAGCGCCTCCACGAACCAGCCGATCTTCTCCACATCGCCGGTGGAGACGGCCACCACCTCGCCCGCCGCCACCCGCCGCGTCAGCGTCGAACCCAGCTCGACCGCCTTGCGCGCCAGGAGTTGCTGTACCCGCGCCGCCGCCGTGATCCAGTTGGTGATCGCCGCCCGGTGCAGCATGGTGTCGCCGAGCGCGGTGAGCGCGGTCAGCCCGGCGATCAGCCCGCCGGCCAGCGCCAGCCGCTCGCCCGAGCCGTCCACGACCGCCTGGACACCGAAGCCGATGGCCACCGGGAAGGACACCAGGGCGGCCATGTGCAGCAGACCCCACAGCGCCGCCTTCACCTGCCCGCCCAGTTGATTTCTGCCCAGCCACCACAGGAAGTGGGGTCCTGATCGGACGTCGGGTAGACCGGGATCGGGGTACGGAAGATCGCGAATGTGCATGACGTCCCAGGGCTCGGGCGGGGTGACGGGCAGGCAGGAGCCGTGAAAGACTCGCGCCCCACCCCTGCGGCATTCAACTGGTTTTCCCGTGCCGGGACCCGGAACACGCCAATCCCGCGTGCGTCGCCATGACGCGGAGGTGGGACGATGGGGGACATGCGAATTTCCGGCACGACGTCCATGCGTGCGGCGGCCGCCACCGGCGCCGCCCTCATCCTCCTGACGGCCTGCGGCGGCGCGGGCGGGGACGGCGACAAGAGTGGTGGCCAGGGCAAGCAGGCGCTGCGCAGCTCCGCCCCCGTGTCGGATCCCACGCGCATCCCGAAGGTGGGCGACGCCCTCCAGTCGAAGATCCCGGCCGACTCGCGGCAGGTCGTCGCGGTCTACGGGAATGGCGTGAACTCCGCGGACGCGACCGTGGTGCTCTATACGAAGCAGGGCAAGAAGTGGGAGCGGACCCGCAGTTGGGCCGCGCACAACGGCAAGCGCGGCTGGACGACCGGCCATCACGAGGGCGACAAGCGCAGCCCGGTCGGCGTCTACTCGCTCAGCGACGCGGGCGGTGTGCTGCCGGACCCCGGCGCCCGGCTGCCGTACAACCAGGCCGCCGCCTTCGCCGCCCCGCACTACTGGCCCAAGACCCACTGGCACGACTTCGACTACGTCATCGCCGTCGACTACAACCGCGTCAAGGGCACCTCACCGCTCGATCCGACCCGGCCTCAGGGCCAGAGCAAGGGCGGTTCCATCTGGCTGCACATGGACCACGGCAGCGGCACCTCGGCGTGTGTGAGCGTGCCCAAGTCCGGTATGGAGTACCTGCTGAAGAACCTCGACCCCGCGCTGCACCCCGTCGTGGTGATGGGGGACAAGGCCCACCTGGCCGCGTGAGCCATGGGCCGGGTGTGACGGATCGGCCCGTCACACCCGGCCCGGCAGCGGGTTTGGATGGGTTTGGACCTCTCATCGCGGCACGAGGGAGGCCCGCAGTACGTCGATCACCTCATCGTCGCGGACCTGCGCGAAGTCCTCGTACCACAGCCCGACCGCTTGGAACGGGTCGGGCTGATCCAGGCACACCAGGTCGTCGACCTCCGGCCGGACCGCCGCCGCGGCCTCCCGTGAGCACACCGGCACCGCGAGAATCACCCGGGCGGGCTCGCGATGGCGTACGGAGCGCAGCGCGGCCCGCGCGGTGACTCCGGTGGCCAGCCCGTCGTCCACCACGATCACCGTGCGGTCCCGCAGGTCGGCCGAGGGGCGCCCACGGCGGTACAGCTGCTCGCGGCGGCGCAGCTCGGTGCGCTCTTCCCGGGCCCGCGGGGCGAGCTGGGCCGGTGTCAGGTCGAGCAGGGCCAGCGCCCCCTCGTCGTACAGCGGCGGATCGTCACCGGCGAGGGCGCCGACGCCCAGTTCGGGGTTGAACGGGGCGCCGATCTTCCGGGCCACGAGCACGTCCAACGGCACCTGCAGCGCCTGGGCGACCTCGTCCGCCACCGGCGCGCCGCCCCGGGGCAGCGCCAGCACCACGGGATTCCTCAACCGCTCGCCCCGTGGCGGCTCGCGCAGCCGCTCGGCCAGCTTCCGCCCGGCTTGCCTCCGGTCGCGAAAACGCATCGTCCCACCTCTCCCTTCCGCCCCTTCTGCGGCCGTCCCTCGCGTCTGTGCGGCCGTCCCTTGCGTCGGCCCTCTGGGGCAGGTCTGCTCCGCTCCTCGCTCCTGAGTTCCCGTCGGCCGGGGCGGTATGCGCGGACAGGATTTTCACCGTTGTTACACCGGGCCCTTCCGTAGGCGATCACGCTCCGCCATAGTGACGCATCGCGGAATTTACTTTCCGCATCCCAGAAACTAGCCCGGAGGTGTCCACGTGCCGCTCGCCGCACCATCCCTTCCCCTGCGCGCCCTGAGACTGCTGCGCACCTCGCTGTTCACGCAGGTCGCCTGCGCCCTCGTACTCGGAATCGCCGTCGGGCGGCTGTGGCCGGACGTGGGGACGGCCGTCCAGCCGCTCGGCGACGGATTCGTGCGTCTGATCAAGGCGGTGATCGCCCCGCTGGTCTTCTGTGTCGTCGTCGCCGGGGTCGCCAAGGCCGGGGACCTCAAGGCGTTCGGGCGGATCGGGCTCAAGGCGCTCATCTGGTTCGAGGTTGCCACCACCGTGGCGCTGCTCCTCGGTCTGCTGGCGGCCAATCTGGCCGGCCCCGGCACCGGTATGCACGTTGACCCCGCCACGCTCGACTCCTCAGCCGTCGACGACAAGACGGGCGGCGGACATCTGCCCTCGACCTCCCAGTTCATCCTGGACGCGCTGCCGGATAGCGCAGTCGGCGCCTTCGCCCAGAACTCCCTGCTCCAGGTCCTCGTGCTGGCCTGTCTGGTGGGCGCGGCACTGCTCCACCTCGGCAAGACGAAGGTGCCCGCGATCCTGCCGGCCATCGAACAGGCCCAGGAGGTCGTCTTCGCGATCGTCGGCTTCATCATGAGGCTCGCCCCGCTGGCGGTCTTCGGCGCCATGGCGCATCTCGTCGGCCAGTACGGGATAGGGGCCCTGACGACGTACGGGAAGCTGATCGCGCTCTGCTACGGCGTCGCTCTGCTCTTCCTGGTGGTGCTCGGCGTGGCCCTCAAGGCGATCACCGGGCTGAGCCTGTGGAAGTTCGTCAAGTACACCCGCGAGGAGATGCTGCTGGCCCTCGGCACCGCCTCCAGCGAGACTGTTCTGCCGCGGGTGATGCAGAAGCTGCGCGCGGCCGGGTGCCGGGACGACGCGGTCGGGCTCGTGCTCCCCACCGGATACTCCTTCAACCTCGACGGCGCCTCCATCTATCTGTCCATCGGCACGCTCTTCATCTCCCAGGCGGTCGGTGTGGACCTGAGCCTGGGTCAGCAGATCACCGTCGTCCTCGTGCTGATGCTCACCAGCAAGGGCATGGCGGGCGTGCCCGGTTCGGCCTTCCTGGCGCTCTCGGCGACGGCCTCGGCCCTCGGAGTGATCCCCGCGGCCGCCGTCGCGCTGCTGCTCGGCGTGGACCGGATCATGGACTCGATGCGGGTGGCGACCAATCTGCTCGGCAACTGTGTCGCCGTCTTCGCCGTCTCGCGCTGGGAGGGCGCGCTGGACATGGCGAAGGCCAAGCGTGTGCTCGACGGTGAGCGGACGGCCGTCGAAGAGGAGGCCGCGGCACCGGCCGAGGCTGCTCCGGACGCGGAGGCGGTCACGGAGGCGGAGGCGGACATGGAGGCCGCCCCGCCCGCGGGGTCTCCCGCGTCGGGGCACTGAGCCGGGCGTACGGGCAGCGCCTCGGGGGCGGTCTCCTCAGCAGCGGCCCTGATCGGGTGTGCCGGCGAGCGTGTCAAGCAGCTTGCCCAGCATCTCGCGCTGCCGGTCGGACAGGGGAGCCAGGATCTCCTCCGCGGCGGCCCGGCGCGCGTCGCGCAGCGCGCGCAGCGTCGCGCGGCCGGTGTCGGTGAGCTCGACGCGCACCACGCGGCGGCTGTCCGGATCGGGCGCGCGGCGCACGGAGCCATGCGCCTCCAGGGCGTCCACCAGCGTCGTCACGGCACGCGGGACGACTTCGAGCCGCTGCGCGAGGTCCGCCATGCGCGGCGGCCGGTCGCTGTGCGCCACCATGCGCAGCAGACGGGACTGGGCGGGGGTGATGCCCAGGGGCTCCATATGCCGCTTCTGGGCGCGGTGCAGTCTGCGGGTCAGGCGCAGCAGCTGCTCCGTGAGGAGGCCTGAGGTGTCGGAGGCGGACATGATCGCAGTCTATCAGGACAAGGTTCATTGTGAGTATAGGTAACAATGAGCTATGCTCGGCAAAATGCTGCGCAAGGCCGCGCCCCTACCCGGTCGCATCGCACCCACCCCTGCTCAGAAGGAGCCCATGCACCACGACGCATCTCAGTGGACCTCACCTTCCGCCGACCCCGAGCAGCCCGCCCAGCTGCGGCGCATCCTCGGGCTCTTCCGCCCCTATCGTGGCCGCCTCGCCCTCGTCGCCCTGCTGGTCGGCGCCTCCGCCCTGGTCTCCGTCGCCTCGCCGTTCCTGCTGCGCGAGGTCCTGGACACCGCGATCCCCGAGCGCCGCACCGGGCTGCTGACCCTGCTGGCCCTCGGCATGATCGCCGCGGCCGTCGTCACCAGCGTTTTCGGAGTGCTGCAGACCCTCATCTCCACCACCGTCGGCCAGCGCGTCATGCACGATCTGCGCACCGCCGTCTACGACCGGCTGCAGCGCATGCCGCTCGCCTTCTTCACCCGCACCCGCACCGGCGAGGTGCAGTCCCGGATCGCCAATGACATCGGTGGCATGCAGGCCACCGTCACCTCCACCGCGACCTCGCTGGTCTCCAACCTCACCAGCGTCGTCGCCACGGTCGTCGCGATGCTCGCGCTCGACTGGCGGCTGACCGTCGTCTCGCTGCTCCTGCTGCCGCTGTTCGTCTGGATCAGCCGCCGGGTCGGGCGCGAGCGCAAGCGGATCACCTCGCAGCGCCAGAAGCAGATGGCGGCCATGTCCGCGATGGTGAGCGAGTCCCTGTCGGTGAGCGGGATCCTCCTCGGCCGCACGATGGGCCGGTCCGAGTCGCTGACCCGGGAGTTCGCCCAGGAGTCCGAGCGCCTGGTCGGTCTGGAGGTGCGCTCCAGCATGGCCGGGCGCTGGCGGATGTCCACCATCGGCATCGTCATGGCCGCCATGCCCGCCGTCATCTACTGGGCCGCCGGGATGGTCCTGGACTCGGGCGGCCCCTCCGTCTCCATCGGCACCCTGGTCGCCTTTGTCTCGCTGCAGCAGGGACTGTTCCGGCCCACGGTCAGCCTGCTGTCCACCGGAGTGGACATCCAGACCTCCCTCGCCCTCTTCCAGCGCATCTTCGAATACCTCGACCTGCCGATCGACATCACCGAACCCGCCGAGCCCGTGCGGTTGGCGAAGGTGCGTGGCGAAGTCCGCTTCGACCGCGTGGACTTCTCGTACCCGAAGGACGCGAAGGACGCGAAGGACCCGGGGGGCCTGAAGGGCTTGAAGAGCTCGAGGCCCACGCTCAGCGGCATCGACCTGACCGTCCCGGCGGGCGGCAGCCTGGCCGTCGTCGGGCCGACCGGCTCCGGCAAGACCACCCTCAGCTATCTGGTGCCGAGGCTGTACGACGTCACCGGCGGCCGGATCCTGATCGACGGAGTGGACGTCCGCGACCTCGACTTCGACACCCTCTCCCGCGCGGTCGGCGTCGTCTCCCAGGAGACCTATCTCTTCCACGCCTCCGTGGCCGACAATCTGCGCTTCGCCAAGCCCGACGCCACGGACGAGGAGATCGTGGCGGCCGCGCGGGCCGCCCAGATCCATGACCACATCGCCTCGCTGCCCGAGGGCTATGACACCCTCGTCGGCGAGCGCGGCTACCGCTTCTCCGGCGGCGAGAAGCAGCGGCTGGCCATCGCCCGCACCATACTGCGCGACCCGCCCGTGCTCATCCTCGACGAGGCGACCAGCGCCCTGGACACCCGCACCGAGCACGCGGTGCAGCAGGCCATCGACACCCTCTCCGCCGGACGGACCACGATCACCATCGCCCACCGACTGTCCACCGTGCGGGACGCCGACCAGATCGTGGTCCTCGATGGTGGGCGCATCGCCGAACAGGGCAGCCATGAGGAGCTGCTGGCCAAGGGCGGGCGGTACGCCGCCCTGGTGCGGCGCGACGAAAACCTCGCCCCCGTGGCCTCGGCAGGGTAAGTGCGCCAGGTCCGTCTTACCCGGACGGGTGGCCCGCTATGGGGAGAACTCGGCGCGCACCGCCTCCGTGTGCTCGCCGAGTGCGGGCACCGGCCGCATCGCCGCCTGGCGCCCGGCCACCTCGACCGGCGGCAGCAGACCGCGCAGCGGACCCACCGGGGAGTCGAATTCCCGCCACCGCGCGCGTGCTTCCAACTGCGGATGGGCGGCGAACTCCGCGATATCGCGGAGCCGGGCGTTCGCGATGCCCGCCCCGTCCAGGAGCGCGATCAGCCCGTCCGCGGTGTGCGTCGCAAAACACTCCTCCAGCTCCGCCGTCAGCTCTTCGTCATGCTCGCGGCGCGCCGGGTTGTCGGCGAACCGCGGGTCGCGGATCAGCTCCGGGCGGCGCAGCACCTGCTCGCACAGGGCGATCCACTCGCGGTCGCTCTGCACGCTGAGAAAGACCCGCGCGCCGCCCCCGCAGCGGTAGGGCCCATACGGCGAGATGGACGGATGGCGGGCGCCGCTGCGTAGGAGCGGAGCCCCGCCGTAGGCCTGCGCGAAGTACGGATGGCCCATCCATTCGCCGAGCGCGTCCAGGAGGCTGACGCTCAGATCGCTCCCTTCGCCCGTACGCTCCCGCTCGTACAGCGCGGTGAGAATCCCGCTGTAGGCGTACATCCCGCCCGCGATGTCCGCGATCGAGATCCCGGGCCGCGCCGGGGCTCCCGGGTCGCCGGTGATCGACAGCAGTCCCGCCTCGCACTGGACCAGCAGGTCGTACGCCTTCTTGTCCCGGTAGGGGCCATCGGAGCCGTATCCGGAGATGGCGCAGGTGATCAGGTATGGATGCCGGTCGCGCAGCACCGGCGCGCCGAGGCCGAGCCGGTCCACGGCGCCGGGCGCGAGATTGTGCACGAACACATCCGCGGCGGCGATCAGCGCGTCGAGCAGCCTGCGGTCCGCGTCGCCCTTGAGGTCGAGGACGACGCTTTCCTTACCGCGGTTGATCCAGACGAAATAGGCGGACAAGCCCTTGACGGCACGGTCGTAGTCGCGGGCGAAGTCCCCCCGGCCCGGCCGTTCCACCTTGATGACGCGGGCGCCGAGATCGGCGAGCTGGCGGGTGGCGAACGGGGCGGCGACGGCCTGTTCCAGAGCGACGACGGTGATGCCGTCCAGGGGCTGCGCGGGCACGGGCGACTCCTTCGGTGCGTTCTCAGGCACCTTTCTTCCCCGCTCGGGGCGGCGGCCGAACGCCCGCCGCCCCCGCGGCCGGGCCCGTCAGCCGAACAGGCCGCGCAGAAACGTGATCTGCTCGGCCTGCTGGTGCACGCCGCCGCCCTCATGGCCGTTGAAGGCCCACACCTTCAGGTCCTTGTCGCCCGCGTAGTGGTTGTACCCGGCGAAACCGCAGGACGTGGGGGTGATCTCGTCGCGCAGGGCGGTCGAGAAGAGCGCTGGTGCAGTTGCACGGACAGCGAAGTTGAGCCCGTCGAAGTGGTCCATCGTGGCCTGAACCTGGTCCGCCAGGCCGCGCTGGCCGGCGCAGAACCGGGCCACTTCGCCGTACGGATCGGCATCGGTGATCTCCACGGCGCGGCGGATATGCGTCATGAACGGCACATCGATCAGCGCCGCGGTCAGATCCGGCACCAGACCGGCCGCAGCCAGGGCCAGGCCGCCGCCCTGGCTGCCGCCGCTGACGACGATCCGCCCCTCGTCGACCAGCGGATGCGTGCGGGCGGCGGCGACGGCGCGTACCGCGTCGGTGTACAGCCGACGGTAGTAGTAGTCGTCCGGGGACAGGATCCCCTTGGTCATCTTGCCTGCGGCCTCGGGCCCGGTGCCGCCGACCGGGTCGGGCGTGGTCCCGGGGTTGTTGGGGGAGGCGCCCTGGCCGCGGCTGTCCATGACGAAGACCGCGTAGCCCACCGACGGCCACAGCAGCCAGTTGTGCGGCAGGCCCCGGCCGCCGTTGTAGCCGATGTACTGCACCACGCAGGGCAGCGGGCCCGCCGTGTCCCGCGGCGCCAGCAGCCAGCCGCCTATCCGGTGCCCGCCGAATCCGGAGAACTCCACGTCGTAGGTGTGCAGACGGGCGAGCCCCGCGTCGGTCTCGGTGAACACCGCGTCCAGAGCGTGCTCGCCCGCCTCGGCGAGGGTCCGCTCCCAGAAGGCGTCGAAGCCGTCGGGCTCGGGCAGCGCCGGCTGGTAGGTGCGCAGTTGGTCCAGGGGCATGTCGACGAACACTGCGGGGGTACCTCCCGGGTGAGTGGTGCGACGGTGCGGGTGCGGCGGGACGCGCGGTGCGCAGCCAGCAAGCGCTTACCCTAGCGACGGCGCTTCTCGCCGTACATGATCGTCCGGATATCCGATCAGCGTTCGAGTTCTCGGTCAAGAGAGAGGGCCGGGCGGGGGAGCGGTGCTGGAGCGGAGCACGAGCCGGGTGGACAGCTCCGTCCGGGTGCCCTCGGGCACCTCGCCCGACATCAGCCGCAGCAGACTGCGCAGTGCCGTCGCCGCCATCTCGGACAGCGGCTGACGGACCGTGGTGAGCGCGGGCGTGACCCAGCGGGCCTGCGGGAGGTCGTCGAAGCCCACCACGCTGAAGTCGTCCGGGACCCGCAGCCCCCGCTCCGCCAGTGCCTGATACACGCCAAGCGCCATCTGGTCGGAGCAGGTGAAGACGGCGGTGGGCGGTTCGGGCAGTTCCAGGAGCTCACACATCCGCTGATAGGAAACGGTTTCATCGAAGTTGCCGTACCGCACATAGTCCGGCGGGACGCGCAGCCCGGCCGACGCCATCGCCGAGCGGTACCCGGCGACCCGGGCGCTGCTGCACTGCTTGCGCCGATAGCCGCCGATCACCGCGATCCGCCGGTGCCCGAGGCCGATCAGGTGCTCGGCCGCGCTCACCCCGCCCTGCCAGTTGGCGGCGCCGACAGACGGCACACCGGGCGGCGGTTCCAGCACGGGGTCGATCATCACAAACGGGATGCGGTGCTCGTCCAACCAGGCGTACTGGGTGGGCGTCAGCTCGGCGAGGTTGAACAGCACCCCGGAACTCCCGCGGGCACACAGCTTGTCCAGCCAGCCCCGCTCGGGGCGGCCGCCGCGGGTGCGGGTGAGCCCGGCCGAGACCACCACGTCAAGCCCCGCGTCATGCGCGGCCTGCTCCACACCGTGCAGCACCGCGCCCGACCACGCGGTGTCCAGCGAGTGCACCACCAGATCGATCAGGGCGGGCGGCTTGGACGCCTCGAAGCGGGGTCGGCGCACATACCCCAGGCGGTCCAGCACCTCGGTGACCCGGCGCCGGGTGTCCGGGGCGACATCCTCCCGGCCGTTGACCACCTTCGAGGCGGTGGGCACCGACACCCCCGCCTCACGGGCGATGACCGCCAGGGTGGGCCCCGTCGACCCCGAGGATCGCGCCATCGAGAATCCCCTTCCGTACCCGCCGGTTGGCGAAAATTTCGAATACGGGAACTCGCCCGCTCGAAGCGTTGACCGGATAGCAACCGGTTCCTACATTAAGGGGCCTCAAGTCGGCGGGGAACCCCCCGGAATCGAGGATGCGACATCTGGTTGATATCGGACGGAAACTTTCGAAAACCGTAAGACAGGCCCCGTACGCTGGGGGGCGTACGGGGCCGCGGTGCGGGTGTCTACAAGCCGTAGCGGCTCTTGAGGTGGCGCCAGAAGTCGCGGTACATCCACTTGTCGAACTCGGTGATGTGATCCGCCGTTCCCGCCTGCATCAGGAAGCCGCCGACACCGGTCGGGGTCCAGTCGTAGAAGTCGTCCAGACCGTAGGTGTGGCCGATCTCGTGCAGCAGGATATGGATGTTGTCCTGGTTCACCGCGCCGACCATGTACTCACTGCCGATGCGCTGGCCCCAGTCGCCGCCCGCGCCGCCGCCGAAGCCCTTGGTGAGCCAGAGTGACTGGTCGTAGTGGCGCGCCGCGCCTCCGGGACACTTGGAGTAGTTGCCGTCCTGGTGGAAGAAGCGGCCGCAGTCGGGGGAGCACTGCGGCGCGCCTTCGCTCTCCAGCCCGGTGTAGATGTCCACCGAGTTGTCGGTCCACTGGAGGGTCGAGCGGTTCTTGACGGCCCAGCCGACGATCTTGACCGGGACGTCGTTGTACGGGAAGCCGTCGAAGCCCGCGACGGAGTCGATCCACTTCTTGGACTGCCGCTTGAGGGCGGTGTGGATCTGGTCGCGCAGCGCGGCGCTGACGGGCTGGTCGGATTCCCAGCGCACGCAGTAGTTGAGGCTGCCCTTGTTGGCCATCAGCTGGTCCCAGCCGTAGTTCTTGAAGCCGTACAGGTCCGGGTAGGTGGACTCGACGTGCTTCCAGACCTCGTCCAGCGGCCGGACGAGGTTGCTCGGCGGATTCCAGGTGTCGGCGGGCGCCGAGGTGGCGGCCCCCGCGGGTGCGGAGAAGCCGATGACGGACAGCGCCCCGGCCGCCACGGCGACCAGGAGCATTCGGAGTCTTCTTAACAGTGGCATGGCGGCTCGCTTCCGGGTCGGGAAGTGGAAGCGGGCGGCACGCCCCCGTGGAGGGGCGGTACGGGTGCGTGGCCGCCCGCGACGGTTGGTCGCCGCCGCTCACCGAAACGTTGCCGCCGTTGCCCGCTGGAAAATACGCCGCCGTCGCCGGTCGGAAGACGCCGCGATCGCGACCGCGCCTCCGCTGCCGTCGTGTGCCGTCGTGCGGAGCGGCCCCGGCCCTGGGCCCCGACGCGGCCCTAACGCCGCCGTCGCCGCCTGCGGCGCTTGCTCCAGAACCAGCCCGCCGGGGGCTCATCCGTGCGCCACGGCTGTGGCTCGGGCGCGCCGCGCCGCCAGCGCGCGGTCAGCATCCGGGTGCGCGCGGCGGGCTCGGACACCTCCGCGCCGCGTATGAAGTCCTGGTCCAGGACCACGTCATCCCAGTCGCCGGACTTGCCGGACTTGCCGGGCTCGCTGGGGTCGTCGGGGTCCGCTCCCCGGTCCGTGGAGCCGGTGCTCAAGGGACACCTCCCGTTCGCCGGTGCCTTCGGGCACAAGACCGTGTTCCTCAAGCGCACAACGTCCGGACCGCCCGGCGAGTTCCGCACCAAGGTGCGCAAGCACGTCGCGCGGGAGGGTCGCGCAAGCGCTTACACCGGAATCCACACCCGCATCGCCCCCGGCTCCCGGTTCGCCCATGCGTAATAGGGGATCGCCGTCACCCGGACCGGCTCGGCGGCGGGGGCATGCGGCGCACCACGTGTTCCGGGTGCTCCGGGGGTTCCAGGCGCGCCGCCGTCGGCATCGGCGTACGGCCACCAGCCCTCGGGCCGGACCTGGGGGCGCAGCGCCCCGGCCGTGATCGCGGTGACCCCGCCCAGCAGCTCCGGCCGGTGCGTGGCGTGCAGCGCCGCGCCGAGGTCGAGCCGGACGCGGTCGAGCCTGAGATCGGCCGGCTGGTCCGGTGTCTCCAGGCAGTACACCAGTGGCCCGCGCTCGATCGCGACGCAGCCGCGCACCGCGTCCACTCGGGGGTCGGGCCGGGTGAGCCGGGGGCGCAGCGGCAGGTCGAGCACCACCGTCTCGCCCGGCCGCCAGCGGCGCCGCAGTCGCAGCCAGCCGTCCTCGGCCCGCCCGGTCACGGCCTCGCCGTTGACCGTCGCCCCGTACTCGTCCGCCCAGTGCGGGATGCGCAGCGAGAGGGTCCAGTCCCCGTCGCCGGGGACCTCGTCCACGACGACCGCGATCCGGCCCTCCCAGGGGTAGCCGGTGCCCACCCGCACCGCCCCGCCGCCCGCCGCGTACGACCCCGACGCGTACTGGTGCAGCTGCAGGCCGTCCGCGTCGCCGCTGGCCACGTAGTGCGGCAGCGAGGCCAGCAGCCGCATCACGTTCGGCGGGCAGCAGGCGCAGCGGAACCACTCCGTGCGGCGCGCCCCCTGGTCGCCGTGCGGACCGGCGTAGTCCTCGCGGACCTGGAGCGGGTTGACGTACAGCCAGCGGCTCCCGTCCAGCGAGACACCCGACAGGAAGCCGTTGTACAAGGTCCGTTCGACCAGGTCGCTGTAGCGGGCCTCGCCCGTCAGCAGCGCCATGCGCCAGCCGAACTGGATCGAGGCGATGGCCGCGCACGTCTCGGCGTACGCCCGGTCCGGCGGCAGTTCGTACGCGTCGCCGAACGCCTCCAGGTCGTGCCGGGAGCCGACCCCGCCGGTCAGATAGGTCTTGGTGGCGGCCATGTCCTCCCACAGCCGTACCAGCGCCTCCCGCAGCCCGGTGTCGCCGGTCTCGGCCGCCAGGTCGGCGGCCCCGGCGAGCAGATACAGCTGGCGTACGGCGTGCCCGGTGACCCCGGCCGCGTCCCGCACCGGGGCGTGGTCCTGCCAATAGGGTGCGCCGGGGCGGCGGTCGGCCTCCCGGTCCACGTCGCCGTCGCCGAGGGTGCCGGCGCCGCGCCGGTCCACGAAGTAGCCGGCCAGGTCGAGATAGCGCCGCTCGTCCGTCTCCCGGTACAGCTCGACCAGCGCCGTCTCGATCTCCGGGTGTCCGCATACGGCGTCCACCGGCTTGCCGGCGCCGAAGGTGGCGTCGATGTGGTCGGCGAACCGCACCGCCACGCCGAGGAGTTCATCGCCTCCGGTGGCCCGGTGGTGGGCGATCGCGGCCTGGATGAGATGGCCCGCGCAGTAGAGCTCATGACCCCAGTGCAGCTCGGTCCACCGCTGGGCGCCGGGCCTGACCTGGTAGTACGTCTGGAGGTAGCCGTCGGTGTCCTGCGCGGCCGCCACCAGTTCGGTCAACCGGGCGACATCCCGGGCCAGTTCTCCGTCGGCAGCCCCGGCTGCCCCCGCACCCCCAGCCGCCACCTCGGTTCCTTCAGCCAGCTGCCAGGACGCGGCCTCCAGCCACTTGTGCACATCCGAGTCCTGGAACTGGAAGTCGCCGCTGAACCCCGGCGCCTTCGCCCCGGCGGCCGCCCGCAGATTGTCCAAGTTGCCCGCCTCCTCGAGCCGGTGCGGCCCCTGCGCGATGCTCACCTCGGCGTTGGTGCGGCGCCTGGCGGCCCAGAAGCCGCCGGTGATACGGGCTGTGGTGGCCGGGCGCAGTGCGGTGTGCGCACTCATGGAGAGTCGGATCGGTCCTGCGGTCATCTGCCTACCACTTCTTCCTGGTCACAGATATGGAAACCGGTTGTCGCGGCGAGCTTAGGTAAGCCTGTGCTCCGCGACAAGGCTTCCGTCTCGACTGATGAACGGCCCGGGCTCCGCGGCGTTTTCGAAAGTTTCGCACCTTCCTCAGGGACTGTCAGAAGTCATCAGAAGCCTTAATCTCCGAACAAAATCGATCACCGTGGTCCGTCATCAGGAGACAGACATGAGCCGCAGTGAACAACAACCCGGCCGCCGGCTGGTCCTCAAGGGCGCCCTCGCAGCGGGCGCCGTCGTGGGCGCGCCCGGCCTGGCCC
>NZ_JBSFMM010000128.1:0-33197 GCF_053599555.1 Streptomyces sp. NPDC000941 | reverse complement strand
AGCCCGTCGGGCCGGACGGCGACGATGCCTCGGCGCCCCCTCCCCGTTCCCGCTGCCGGCCGCTGTGCGCCGAAGGCGCGAGACGACGCCCGCACACGGCGTCCGGACCATGCCGACCAGCGATCGCCGACCCGTACGTCACGCTCACGCGCCCCCAGCCGAGCGCACCGCTGGACCGACCGGCCAAGCCACCGCGCGGCAGCAGCCGCGGCGGAGCGCAGCGGAGCCAGCCTTGAGCTCAACCACCCACCGGGCCGAGGAACCACAACACCGGGCCAGCCGCCCCCTTCCCCCTCCTGCTGGCGCTTTGGACCCGAAGGGTCCGAGACGAAACCCGCACCCGCCCGAACCGAATGCCGCGAGACGGCGCATAGGCACAGGCGCAGCGCAGCCCAGGCACAGGCACAGGCACAGGCACAGGCACAGGCACAGCGCAGCCAACGCGCAGGCACAGGCACAGCGCAGCGGCATCCCCACCCGCACCCGCGAAGGCTCCTGTACGCGCTCCCGGAGGACCGCTACTTCGTCCGCCCCCGTTCCCCCGTGCCCCCGTGCCCCGTGCCCCGTACCCCCAGTGCCCTTCACACGCAGTGTGAGGTCCGGCGCCTCCGGGGCGCACTCCGCCCAGGCCCGCTTGCCCCAGCGGAGCGGATCCGTGTCCCAGCGGTCGGAGACCGCCTCGACGAGAGCCAAGCCCCGCTGGATGGCCATGGTGCGGAAGCGGGCGAAGATGCCCTTGGCCATACCCATGGAGACAGAGAACGTGGTGCCGATCGTGGTGCTGCCGATGGTCATCGCATCAGGCTCGGCACGAGATACCCGATCCCGGCACGAGATACCTGATGTAGTCGGAACGATCGCCGCCACCGATCGCCGCCACCGATCCCCGTCACCGATCCCCGTCACCGATCCCCGCGAGGATCCACCGCGCAGCGCTCGCAAAGAGCTGAGCCGATTTCGTCATGGCTTGTTGAGGTAGGTCAGGACGGCCCGGACGCGGCGATTGTTGTTGCCGTCGTCGGTGATGCCGAGTTTGCCGAAGATCGAGGTGGTGTATTTGCTGATGGCGCTCTCGCTGAGGAAGAGCCGCTGGGCGATGGCCTGGTTGGACAGCCCTTCGGCCATGAGGCTGAGCACGGAGTGTTCGCGTTCCGTGAGCCGATCCAGCCGTCGGTTCGAGGACCCGCTGGAGAGCAGTTTGGTGATGACGGCCGGGTCCATGGCCGTACCGCCGGCGGCGACGCGCTCCAGGGCGTCGATGAACTGATCGGCGTCGAAGACGCTCTCCTTGAGGAAGTAGCCGATGCCGCCGGCGCCGTCGGCCAGGAGTTCACGGGCGTACAGCTGCTCGACGTACTGAGAGAGGATCAGGACCGGCAGCCCGGGCAGCTCGCGGCGGGCGGCGAGCGCCGCCCGCAGGCCCTCGTCCGACTGGGTCGGCGGCATGCGGACGTCGACGATGGCGACATCCGGCCGCCAGGTCAGCAGCGCGGCGAGCGTTTCAGGCCCGGTGGCCGCCGTCGCCACCACCTCGTGTCCGCACGCCTCGATGAGGCGGACCATGCCGTCACGGAGGAGATAGAGGTCTTCGGCTACAACGATGCGCACGGCACCATCATCCTCACTTGGGTCGGACCGCCCGCCGGGCTGGTGATCTCCAGGGTGCCGTCGAAGACCGCGATCCGGCGGCGGAGCCCGGCGAGTCCGCCGCCGGCCCCGGCCCGCTCGTCGGCCCCGCCCCGGCCGTTGTCCTCGACTTCGACGACGATGCCGGTGTCGTCCTGGGCGATGGCGATCCGGCCCCGGGTCGCATGGGCGTGCTTGACCGCGTTGGTCAGCAGTTCGGCGATTCCGAAGTACAGGGCGGACTCGATCGGGGGTTCCAGGCGCGGCTGAACGTCGGCGCTGACGCTGGTCTCCAGCGCGCTGTCCATGGCCAGGGTGCGTACGGCGTCGACGAGCCCCCGGTCGTTGAGTACCGGCGGATTGATGTCGTGGACCAGTTCGCGCAGCTCGGTCAGCGAGGTGGCGGCGCCGACCCGCGCCTCTCGCATCAGCGCCTTGGCCTGGTCGGGGTCGGTTTCCATCAGTTTCTCGGCGGTCGCGAGGGACAGCCCGAGCATGACCAGGCGTGCCTGCGCCCCGTCGTGGAGATCCCGTTCGATCCGGCGGATCTCGGCGGCTTGCGCGATGGTGGTGTCGGCGCGCTGGGCCGTCAGCTCGTCCACCCGGTCGGCCAGCGCCATCGCCGACGACGGGCGCAGCAAGCGTACGGCCACCGGCTCGACGGACCGCCAGGCGTATGGGGCGGTGGCGAAGGCCACGACCAGGCCGACCGCCCCGACCTGAGCGGCCCCCGGTTGGCTGAAGCCGAGGACGGCCGCCACGGCTCCGGCCGGCGGGATGGCCGCGATCACACCGATGGTGATCGGCACGATCGCCGTGAACCGCAGATCACGCCAGGTGGCGGGGTCGCTCCACCAGAGCCGCAACCGCTGCTCCCGGCGGGCGTCCTTGCTGGTGCGCGAGTAGGAGAAACCGTTCCACCAGTACCCGGTCGACATCTGAGTCACCGGGGTGGCCTCCCGGTATCCGGCGGGGATGACGGTGCCCGTCCACTTCGCGACGAGGGAACGAACCATCCGGCAGACCGGGCGGGACAGGGCGGCGGTCCCGATACTCGCCCATACGAACGGGCCTATCCACGACCACGGGTTTCCGTTCCACCAGATCCACAGCGCCACGGCAGCCGCCCATACGGCCGGCACCAGCATGGCAACCGCCACCACGACGCACGCCCGCGCAAACCCCACGCATGCGCTCGTCACCCACGACACCAGCGGTTTCATGATTCTCCTTCGCACTTCATGACCCGGTGAGTCCACTGTGCGCCCCGGGAAGTCCGAATCCGGCCAGGTCAGCGCAGAAGTGGGGCTAGGCCCACCCCACTGTGCGTCCAGGCGCATACCGGCCCGGCCGTGCGCTCCCTAGCTTCGAATCGACACCGGACAGCCCGAGGAAGCAGGAACCATGGCAACTCCCAACCGCACCGCGGCCGCAACCGACCACGCCGCCCGCCCGGACACCCGGCGAGCCTTCGACACGGTGAAGAAACTCGTCGTGGTCTACGGCGCGTTCAGTGTCGCGGTCCTCGTCGTGGTCGTCGTCCGCTCGGTCATGGGCCGCGAGGTGACGTCGTTCATGTGGGGCCGCACCGGAGGAATGTTCGCGAGCGCCGTTGTGACGTACTGGCTGACCGTCGTCGCCTCACGGGGCGCGCGCTGGGCCTATATACGGGTGCGCATCATCGCCGTCGTCGTGCCGATCGCGATCATCGCCATCGACTCCATCCCCGGCATGCTCCCGCTGTGGTTCGTCGTGCTGCAGATCGCGGGCGCGCTCGCCCTCGCCCCCACCGCGTTCATCGTCAACCGGCCCGAACTGCGCGCCGCCTTCCCGAAGGGGCGCTGACCCTTCAGCGGCCTTTCAGCAGCCTTTCAGCGGCCTGCGAGCAGGGCGTCCAGTTCGGCCGCGAAGAGCTGGGCAGGGTCGAAGCCCATCCCGCCGAACTGGCCCGCGAGTTCCAGGGACAGGACGCCATGCAGCCGGGTCCAGAAGATCAGTGCTTGATGGAGGACCGCCGGCGGGGCGGGGTGGCCGCCCGCCCACTGCCGGTGGTCCTCGATGTGCACGTCGAATGGCGTCGCCGGGCCGTCCGGGGGCAGCGCGGTCCAGGCGTCGAGCATCGACGTCATGATCTCGACCGCGATGGCGGTGGTGTCGTCGGGCGCGTGGTAGCCAGGGACGGGCGTGCCATAGATGAGGAAGTACCGCTGGGGGTCCTCCAGGGCCCAGCCGCGGATGGCGTGCGCCAGCGCGACCACGTCGGCGCCTGATTTCTCGGACGCCGCCTTCTCCGGCACCGCCTTCTCCGACGCCGCGCGGATGGTGTCGGCCAGGCTTCGGTACGCGTCCCTGATGAGCTCGGTGATCAGGTCGTCGCGGCTGGCGAAGTACCGGTAGAGCGCGGGTCCGCTCATGCCCATCTGCTTGGCGATCGCGTTGAGGGAGAGCGCGGACGCCCCCGCCGTGGCGATCTGCTCCCACGCGCGCTTCTTGACCTCCATACGCACCTGGGCGCGGTAGCGCTCGCGCGGGGTTGTGGTGCCCGTTTCCGCCATGGCCTGCCGCCCTTCCACACCGTCGCGACTACAGCTTCAAGATTTAGTTAGAAGCTATCACGGATCCTGTTGACGTCCCCCTCGCCGCTCAGTTATAACTTCTAACGAACGCAAGGTCTTATAACGAGGCGCTGAGCGCGCAGTGGAGGTCGTCATGAACACCGAGGGACTCGTCGAGGTCGTCCTGCCGGGCACGGTCGAGCCGGAAGAACTGCAGATCCGGCGCGGTGGAGCCGTTCCGGCCCCCGGTCCGGGGCAGGTCGTGATCAAGATGGAGGCGACCGGGGTCTCGTTCGCCGAGCAGCAGATGCGCCGCGGCCGCTACTACGACCAGCCGCCGTTCCCCTTCGTACCGGGCTATGACCTGGTCGGCACGGTGGAGGCGACGGGCGAGGGCGTCGAGCCGGGGCTGGCCGGGACCCGGGTGGCCGCGCTGATCAAGGTCGGCGGCTGGGCCAACTACGTGGTCGTGGACGCGGCGGATGCGGTGGAGGTCCCCGAGGGTATCGCCGCGGCGGAGGCGGAGACCCTGGTCGTCAACGGGATCACCGCCTGGCAGATGCTGCACCGCAAGGCACGGGTCCGTGCGGGGCAGACCGTCGTGGTGCACGGCGCCAACGGCGGCGTCGGCTCCGTCCTGGTCCAACTCGCCCACGCCGCGGGCGCGAAGGTGATCGGCACGGCGTCCACCCGCCACCACGCCGCCCTACGGGAGCAGGGAGTCACCCCCGTCGACTATCGCGCCGGGAATGTCGCCGCCCGGATCCGTGAACTCGCCCCCGACGGAGTCGCCGCCGTCTTCGACCACGTCGGCGGCCGGGGCATCAGCGACTCCTGGAGCCTTCTGGCACCCGGCGGCACCCTCGTCTCCTACGGCAGCGCCTCCACCCGGGACGACCAGGGCTCCAAGCAGTGGCCCGTATTCAAGCTCCTCGGCCGCGTCTGGCTGTGGAACACCCTGCCCAACCGCCGCCACGCCTACTTCTACAACGCCTGGGCCGGACGGGCCCTGGCCAAGAACCGGTTCCGGGCCCGGCTGCGCGCCGACCTCACCCAGGTCTTCGCCGCCCTCCAGCGCGGTGACATCACCCCCAAGATCGCCGCCGAACTGCCGCTCGCCCGCGTCGCCGACGCCCTGCGGCTGGCCGAATCCGGCACCGTCGCCGGGAAGGTCGTCCTGACCCCGTAGCGCACGGCGCCGGCCCCGAGCACATGAACGTCCGGTCCCACACACCCATCACGAGGAGAACGCCATGTTCAGCAACCACCCGTCGAACTCATCCGCTCAGCGGTCCCGATCCCGGGCCCGGCCCCGGGCCGGTGTACGTGCCGCCGCCCTCACCGTCCCGCTCGCCATCGTCGGCGTCCTGACGGCCGCCGTCCTGCCCGCCCCCGCTCAGGCCCGGGCTTCCGCCACCCACCACAACGGCCCCTCCCAGTGCCGCGGGGCAGGCGTCGACACCGGCGCCCGTATCCGCTACCAGTCCGACGTCGTGATCAAGGCCCCGCTGAGCACCGTATTCAAGCTCCAGACCGATGTGGAGCGCTGGCCGGCCTGGCAGCCCCCCGTACTCACCATGAAGCGCCTGGACCCCGGCCCGCTGCGCAAGGGTTCGCAGTTCAGGTGGACCACCCCGGCGCCCGCCACCCCGACGACCCCCGCCACCACCCTGGAGATCACCTCCACCGTCCGGCAACTCCAGCGCAACCACTGCATCCTGTGGCGCGGGCCCGCGATCGGTGAAGGGCTGCGCATCGACGAGGGCGTCCATCTGTGGACCTTCACCAAGGTCAAGGGCGGCGTCCGGGTCCACACCGAGGAGACCTGGACCGGCGCCCAGGTCGAAGCCGACATACCCACCGCGACCGCGGCCCTCGGCGCGGGCCTCGAAGCCTGGCTGCACGACCTCAGGACCACCGCCGAATCCCGCACCCGCGCACAGTGAAACGGCGATGACGCGGCTAGGCGGGCAGCACCGAGGCGAGGAAGGGCTCCACGGCCCGGCGCCAGCCCTCCGGCTGGTCGTAGTGGACGAGATGGCCGGCGTCCGTCACCTCCGCGTACTCACCGCGCGGCAGGACACGCACCATCTCCTGCGCCTCCGCCCGGCCCAACTCACCGTCCAGACCGCGCACCACGAGGGTGGGGCACCGCACAAGCGCCAGCTCTTCCCAATGGGCGTCATGGACCCAGGTCGCGCGGGCCTTGAGCATCTGGCGGCGGGAGAAGACCGGGCGCCAGCCGTCCGAGCGCTCGGCCATGATCTCGGCGAAGAAGTCGCCCCGCGCCGGATTGGGCCGCTCCAGCCTCGGATCGTCCTCGCCGAACCACTTGCGCACATCGGCGAGGGTCGCGAACGGCAGCGGCCAGGACGAGAACCACTGGGCCCACTCCGCCTGCGAGGCCGAGCCCAGCGCGGAGGCCCGCATATCGCAGATCACCAGGCCCGCGACCAGATCGGGACGGCGGGCGGCGAGCTGCCAGGCCGTCAGCGCGCCCATGGAGTGGCCGATGAGGGTGACGGGGGCCAGGCCCAGCTGCTCGACCGCAGCCGCCGCGTCGGCCACATAGGTGCCGCGGTCGAACGGGCCGTCAGCGGGCTTCTCGCTGCGGCCATGCCCCCGCTGGTCGAGGGCGACGGCCCGATGGCGGGTGGACAGCCAGCGCGCGGTCCGCGTCCAGTGGGCCCCTCGGCCCATCAGGCCATGGAGCAGAAGAACACCCGGCCCATGCGAGACCCGCGCGCCGCCGCCCGCCTTGGGCGGATCGGCGAACTCCCAGGCGGCGAGCCGCACGCCGCCGGCTCCCGTCACGTCGATGCGCCGCACCATGTGTTCTGGCACCCCCATTCCCTCCTCGACCTGCCCACGATATCGAACTCTTATTCGAACACGCCGTTACGACCGCGCAACACCCCTCGTTCGAGTGACCGCACCACGGGGTTGATCGTCCGCACCGAGGGGAGACAGCTAGCGGGAGGCGGACTACTCGGGGAAGGGAGTCCGCGGGGGCCGACCCTGAGAGCTCGGGGCTCCGGGTCGCCAGGGCCTCCGGCCGTACGGGCCGCGTCACAGCGGACCGTGGGGCCGGGGGCCCACAGGGGGGACATGGGGAGGCAGGGCCCCGGCGGTTCAAGGCGCCGGGGCCCTCGCTCTTCCCGCTGTCGATCGCCCGCTGGGCAGCACCGCCCGCCAGGCCCATATGAGCCCCCCTCGCGCATATGCCTCAGCGACAGCGTCGCACGCGGCGGGCCCAACCGCTCGAATTCCACAAACTCCGGTATCCGGAAAACGTCAGGAAAAGCAGTCGCCGCAGGCCACGACGGTCGAATCGGCTGAACCGGTCGATTCGGTCAGCGTGTCGGGCGGGTTACGGGGGTACGGGGGCGGAAGCGGTGGTACGGGCGCGAAGCCCAGCGCTCGGCGAAGCCCGGCGCTCGGCACGGCTCAGCCCATGCTGTGGCTCAGCCCTTGTCGTGGCTCAGCGCTCGGCGTCGCTCAGCGCTTGGCTACGAAGACGTGGGAGGCGATGTCCGCGTCCAGCTCGGCGGCCTCGCCGCTGCTGCCCACCAGCACCCCGCCCGGCGACTCCGTCACGCTCACCACCGAGCCCGGCTGCACACCCGCCCGGCGCAGCGTGTACATCAGCTGGGCGTCCATCTGGATCGGCTCGCCGATCCGGCGCACGACCACCGTCTTGCCCTCGCTGCCCGGCTCCAGCTCGCGCAGGCTCACCATGCTGTCGTCCAGGAACGGATCGACCTCCGCCTTCTCGCCCAGCTCCTCCAGGCCCGGGATCGGGTTTCCGTACGGCGACTCGGTGGGGTGGCGCAGCAGCTCCAGCACCCGCCGCTCCACCGCCTCGCTCATCACATGCTCCCAGCGGCAGGCCTCAGCGTGCACCTGCTCCCACTCCAGCCCGATCACGTCGACCAGCAGACACTCAGCGAGCCGGTGCTTGCGCATCACGCGGGTCGCCAGGCGGCGGCCCTCCTCCGTGAACTCCAGGTGACGGTCGCCGGCGACCCTCACCAGACCGTCCCGCTCCATGCGGGCCACGGTCTGGCTGACCGTCGGACCGCTTTGGTCGAGCCGCTCCGCGATACGGGCGCGCATCGGGACGACACCCTCCTCCTCCAGCTCGAGGATGGTGCGGAGATACATCTCCGTAGTGTCGATGAGTCCGGACATGCGTGCCCCTCGAATGTGTCGTGCGGTGGCCCTGACCCCAATTCTGACGCATCCCGCCGACAACGGGGCCGAGTCCGGCATCGCCGTACCCGGCCGTGCCCGTCAATGCGGCCAGGAGTCGAACTGAAGTCGACCCAGTATTGACAGCGGCCTGACCGACGGCCCAACGTGATCCGCGCCACGCGGCACCGACCGCGGGCCGCGGACCACGCACCGCGAACCACGGACCACCACCAACAGAAGGGGCCACTCGGGGATGAGCGAGAGCAAGCTCGCCGGGCAGTATTTCGACGCCGCCATCGGCCTGCTGCAGCGAGTACGCGACGAGGAGGCCGAGGCCATCGGCGCGGCGGGCGCCCTGGTCGCCGAGACCGCCGCCACGGGCGGCCGGCTCTTCGCCTTCGGCGCCGGCCACTCCTCGCTGCCCGCCCAGGACGTCGTCTACCGCGCGGGCGGCCTGGCCCTGATGAATCTGCTCCCGATCCCGGGGATGGTCGGCGTGGACGTGATGCCCGCCACGCTCGGCAGCGCCCTGGAGCGCGTCGACGGGCTGGCCGGTGTCGTCCTGGACAACAGTCCGGCGCGCGCGGGCGACCTGCTGTTCATCATCTCGCTGTCCGGGCGCAACCCGCTGCCCGTGGAGATGGCGACGCACGCGCGGTCGCTCGGCCTCAAGGTGATCGGCGTGACCTCCGTCGCGTACGCCACCGCCACCGCCTCGCGGCACCGGTCCGGGGACTTCCTGAAGGACCACTGCGATCTGGTCCTCGACAGCAAGATCCCGGTCGGCGACGCCGAGCTGACCGCCGACGGCGTCGGGGCCCCCTTCGCCCCCGCCTCCACGGTCGTCACCTCCGCCCTGATGCAGGCCGTGATCGCCACGGCGGCGGGCGAGCTGGCCGCGCGCGGCATCGACCCGCCGATGCTGCGCTCGGGCAACGTGGACGGGGGCCACGACTGGAACAGGCAGGTCATGAGCGAGTACGGCGACCGGATCTTCTACCAGCGCTGAGACGCTCAGCTATCCCAGCTGCTGTGCGAGGTCCAGGGCGGCGGCGACGCGGGCTGCGACGTCCTCCGCGTACACGACGTCCCCACGGTCGAAGGGGCGGCGGCCCGAGGCGCGCAGGAAGGTGACCACCCCGAGGGTGCGGCCGCGGCTGCGGAGCGCCGTGCACAGGCCGTGGACCGTGCCGTCGGGCCACTTGCGGGCCGCCGCCCACCCGGTGGCAGCCGCCTCCTCCGCACGGCTCGCGCTGACCCGCACCGACCCGCAGCGCTCGGCCGCCTGGATCGCCGGATGGCTCTCCGTATAGGCCAGCGGAATGCCTCCCGCGACGATCGCCGGGCAGGGCCCCGGGGCGCCGCTCGGCGTCGCCGCCGCCCGCACCAGCCGGACCCGGTCAGGGCCGCCCCGGTCAGGGCTGCCCCGGTCAGGGCTGCCCCGGTCAGGGCTGCCCCGGTCAGGGCTGCCCCGGTCAGGGCTGCCTCGGTCAGGGCCTGGACCGCCGGGCCGACCGCCCGGCGGGGCGTCCAGGACCAGGTCGATCAGGGCGTGGTCGGCGAAGCCCGCGAGCGCGAAGTCCAGGTGGACGGTGGCCGCCTCGGCCGGGTCCTCGCATTCGGCCGCCGCGCGCGCCGCGCGGTGCAGCTGATTGCCGCGGAAGCGCAGCCGCGAGCCGTCCATCTCGTGGCGCTTGAGCTCCGTCACGTCCTGGAAGATCCACGCCACGCCGAGCGGCACCGGCTCCTCCGCCAGCGGCGAGGCCAGCCGCAGAAAGCCGCTGCGCCAGCAGCGCCGCGCGGCGGCGCCGTCACCGGCCCCGCCGCCCGCTCCGTCTTTGGCCGCACCGCTCCGTAAACCTCTGAAGCCCTCACCGGCTTCCCGCAGGCTCACCCACAGCTCCGTGGGCGCCGGGGGCGCGCCCTCCGCCAGGACGTGCTGGAGCGCGCTCTCCAGCTCCTCAAGGCCCTGGTCGAGCAGTTCTCCCAGCGGGCGCCCCAGCGCCGCCGTACGGCCCGTGCGCAGCGCGCGCGCCGCGTTCTTGTTGACGATCGCGGGGCGCAGATCGGCGTCGACCAGGACCACGTTCCACGAGGCGTCGTCGAGCAGGGCCTCGCTGAGCGCTATCGAACGCTCCAGGTCGATCTGCGTATGCA
The DNA here is from genome assembly GCF_053599555.1 of Streptomyces sp. NPDC000941. Lineage (NCBI taxonomy): Bacteria > Bacillati > Actinomycetota > Actinomycetes > Kitasatosporales > Streptomycetaceae > Streptomyces > Streptomyces sp. NPDC000941. The sequence goes on along the minus strand of NZ_JBSFMM010000128.1, from coordinate 22,665 downwards.
CCTCGCTGAACGCGCAGTACACCCCGCCCGGCCGGCCGTCCGCCCGCGGCACCGCCGAGGACTGGGTGCGCACCAGGACCCGGCCGCCGTCCTTGGTCAGCAGCGCGAACTCGTGCACCTGGCGCCCCTGGGCGTCCATCGCGGCCATCAGCCGCGCCTCCACCTCGCGCGCGTCCGCCGCCCGCACCGCCCACCCCGCGAGCCCCTTGCGGCCGACGGCCTCCCGCGCCGACCAGCCGAGGATGCGCTCGGCCTCGCGGTTCCAGTGGGTGACGGTGCCCTCGGCGTCGAAGGCGCACAGGGCCGCGTCCATGCCGTCGAGCAGCGCGGCGAGCAGCCCCGAATCGTCCTCCGAGTCGGCCGCGGGCCCGGGCGTCCCGGCCTCGCCGGCTCGCGGCTGCGTCGGAGCGGATGGCACGGCACGAGCCGGCTGTACGGGCTCGGAACGTCGCGAAGCGCTCACCGGACACCCCCTGGTTGACCTGGCAGCCACGGCCGCGTGCGGTGGTGCACGCCGTGACATTCAACTCGAACGTGACGCGCGCCACACCGGATTCCGCTAAATCGTTGCGTCCCGGAAATTCACTTGTGGCGTGGCGGACCGGTTCTTAGGGTGTGGAGCACACGAGAAGGGAGGTGGTTCGGCAGATGTATCAAATCCGGACGCGTGAGGTGACTGCGGGCTAGCAGTCCGTCGTCGCGCTCAGCGCATTCGCCGGACCGGCGCACGAGAGATGTGCGCAGCCGGCCAATCCCAAGCAGTCACCCGACCCGTGGGTCGCCGGTACGTCCGACCGGCTCCCCTCGCGCCTCACGGCGCAAGGGAAAGACCCACGGGTCGTCTGCGTTTCCCCCGCCCTACCCGCCCTGCGTTTTCGCCCCGCTACGGGCTCAGGCGCTCCACCCGCCAGCCCTCGCCGCCCGGGCCCGGGACGTACCGCAGCCGGTCGTGCAGCCGGTTCTCCCGGCCCTGCCAGAACTCCACCGCGTCCGGCACCACCCGGAAGCCGCCCCACTCCGGCGGCACCGGCACCTGCTCCCCCGGCGGATAGCGGTCCGCCAGCTCGCCGTACGCCCGGTCCAGCTCCTCCCGCGAGCCCACCACCGAGGACTGCGCGCTCGCCCACGCCCCCAGCTGCGATCCGTGCGGCCGGGTCCTGAAGTACGCCGCCGTCTCGTCCCGGCCGGTCCGCCGCGCCGTGCCGGTGATGATGACCTGGCGGGCGATCGGGTGCCAGGGGAAGAGCAGCGAGACGTACGGGTTCTCGGTGAGCTCACGGCCCTTGCGCGAGTTGTAGTTGGTGTAGAAGACGAACCCGCGCGTGTCGAAGCTCTTCATCAGCACCGTGCGGGAGCTGGGCCGCCCGGCGGCGTCCGCCGTCGAGACCACCATGGCGTTGGGCTCGAACAGACCGCTCGCCACGGCCTGCTCGAACCACCGCGTGAACTGCCCGTACGGATCGGCCGCGAGCTCGCGCTCGGCGATCCCCTCCGCGCGGTAGTGCTCGCGCATGGCGGCCGGGTCGTAGGTGCGCGCGGCCGGACGCGCCGAGAATTGCGGGTCAACGTGAGGCACGCGCATATCTTGCAACATCAACGCCGCGCCTCAAGTACTGCCCGTACGGGCGAATCCCCTCCCCCTTCCGGTCGCCCGGTAACCCTTTCCGCGGGTGACGGGACCTGTGCCGCTTCTCACGCTTCCCCGTGGGTACCTCAGAGACCAGACTGTGGCAGACCATCGCCCGTCGCGCGGGCCGTACGGTCGCGTACCCGGCGCGGCCGGATGACACTCGTCCGCACGGGGCATCACCAGGGTGACCGGTACGGACCGCGAGCCGCGCACGAGGAGCCGCCTGATGTCCGACTTCGTACCCGGACTCGAAGGAGTCATCGCGTTCGAGACGGAGATCGCCGAACCCGACAGGGCGGGCGGCGCGCTCCGCTACCGAGGCGTGGACATCGAGGACCTGGTGGGCCATGTCTCCTTCGGGAACGTGTGGGGGCTGCTGGTCGACGGCGCGTTCAACCCCGGTCTGCCCGCGGCCGAGCCGTTCCCCATCCCGGTCCACTCCGGCGACATCCGCGTCGATGTGCAGTCCGCGCTGGCCATGCTCGCGCCCGTCTGGGGCCTCAAACCGCTGCTGGACATCGACGAGGCGGAGGCCCGCGAGGACCTGGCGCGCGCGGCCGTGATGGCGCTGTCGTACGTCGCCCAGTCGGCCCGCGGCCAGGGCCTGCCGATGGTCCCGCAGCGGGAGATCGACAAGGCGGAGACCGTCGTGGAGCGCTTTATGCGGCGCTGGCGCGGCGAGCCCGACCCCAAGCACATCGCCGCCGTCGACGCGTACTGGACCTCGGCCGCCGAGCACGGCATGAACGCCTCGACCTTCACCGCCCGCGTCATCGCCTCCACCGGCGCCGATGTCGCCGCCGCGCTCTCCGGGGCGGTCGGCGCCATGTCGGGGCCGCTGCACGGCGGCGCGCCCTCCCGCGTGCTGCACATGATCGAGGAGATCGAGCGCACCGGCGACGCCACCGCGTACGTCAAGCAGGCCCTGGACCGCGGCGAGCGGCTGATGGGCTTCGGGCACCGCGTCTACCGCGCCGAGGACCCGCGCGCCCGTGTGCTGCGGCGCACCGCCCGGGACCTGGGCGCGCCGCGCTTCGAGGTCGCCGAGGCGCTGGAGCGGGCGGCCCTGGACGAGCTGCACAACCGGCGGCCGGACCGGGTGCTGGCCACCAACGTCGAGTTCTGGGCGGCCATCGTCCTGGACTTCGCGGAGGTCCCGGCACACATGTTCACCTCCATGTTCACCTGTGCCCGCACCGCCGGGTGGAGCGCGCACATCCTGGAGCAGAAGCGCACCGGCCGCCTCGTACGCCCCTCCGCCCGCTACACCGGCCCCGGCCCGCGCAGCCCGCACGACATCGAGGGCTTCGGGGACACCACCCGCTAGCGCGGAGCGCGCAGCGCGTCGTCGAGGATCCGCGCCCACTGCGCCACCACCCGGTCGCGGCGGGCGCGGTCGTCGGTGAGGATGTTGGCGAGCCCGAGGCCGCGGGCCATGTCCAGGAAGCCCTGAACGGACTCCCGTACGCCCGGCACGCTCTCGTCGGCGCCCAGCAGCTCCACCGCCATCCGGTGGGTCTCCCGGCCGATCCGCGCCTCCAGGGCGGCCACGCGCGCGCCGAGCTGTTCCTCGTACGAGGCCACCACCCACAGCTGGAGCGCGGCCCGGAACAGCGGACCGGTGTACAGATCGACCAGGCCCCCGGCCAGAACCCAGACCACATCCGCGACCCGGGCCGCCTGGCCCTCGGCCGCCCCGCCGGCCCCGCCGGCCCCGCCGCGCTCCCGCTCGCGGACGTGCAGGGCGCGCAGGGCGGCCGAGCGCTCGGTGGCGACGTGCTCCACCGCGGCCGTGAACAGGTCCTCGCGGGTCGGGAAGTGGTGCTGGGCCGCGCCCCGCGACACCCCCGCCCGCTCGGCCACCACCGCCACCGTGGACCGGGTCCAGCCGTGCTCGGCCAGGCAGGCCACGGCGGCCTCAAGCAGCCGCCGGCGGGTGGCGCGGCTGCGGTCCTGCTTGGGGTCGCGCAGCGCGGTACGCGGTGGCGTACGCGGCGGGGTACGGGCCGGGGTCACCGTGCCTCCCCGCCGCCGGGCGCGCCTTGCCCTGCCGGGTCTTGTCCGGCCGGGTCTTGTCCGGCCGGGTCTTGTCCGGCCGGGTCTTGTCCGGCCGGGTCGCCCGCCGCCAGGTCCGACACCCACGCCGGATCCCGTCGTTCCAGGAAGGCCGTCATGCCCTCGCGGGCCTCGGCCGAGGCGAACAGCGCCGCGGACCGCTCCGCCAGCCGGTCCGTCCCCCGGGCGAAGGCCGCCAGCACCTCCGCCGTGACCAGCCGCTTGGACTCGGCGAGCCCCTGCGGGGAGCCGCGCCGCAGCCCGTCGAGGACCGGCGCCAGCAGCTCGTCGACATCTCCCGCCGGGTCTGCCGCCCCGTCCCCCGCCGGAGTCCCCAGCGTCACCAGGCCGATCCGCGCCGCCTCGGCCGCGTCGAACCGCTCCCCCGTCAGGTAGTAGCGGGCCGCCGCGCGCGGGTCCAGCCGGGGCAGCAGCGGTATGGAGATCATCGCGGGCGCGAGCCCCAGCCGGGCCTCGGTGAAGGCGAAGCTCGCGCCCCCGCCCGCCGCCGCGATGTCGCACGCGCCCAGCAGCCCCAGACCGCCCGCCCTGACATGCCCGGTCACCCGGGCCACCACCGGCTTCGGCAGCTCCACGATCGACCGCAACAGCGCGACCAGGTTCAGCGCCGCCGACCGCGTGGGCGGCTCGCTCAGGTCCGCGCCCGCGCAGAACGTGGTGCCGGTGTGGGTCAGCAGCACCGCCCGCGTGCCGCCGTCACGCCCGGCCGCCGCCAGCGCCTCGCTCAGCTCGGCGACCAGCCGCGAGGAGAGCGCGTTGCGGTTGTGCGGCGAGTCGAGGGTCAGCGTGGTGACGCCGCGTGCGTACGCGTGCCGTACGAGAGCATCTGTCATGGGGCCTTCGCACTCCCTTCCCTGGCGCGCAGCTCACGCCTGAGGATCTTGCCGGTGGCCGAGCGCGGCACGGCGTCCGTGAACTCCACACGGCGCACCTTCTTGTACGGGGCCACCCGCCCGGCAACGTAATCGATCACTTCGTCCCCCGACAGCTCGGCCCCGGGCCCGAGCACCACATACGCCTTGGGGATCTCGTTGCCGTCCGCGTCGTGGACCCCGACCACCGCCGCGTCCACGATCGCCTCATGGGCGAGCAGCACGGCCTCCAGCTCGGCGGGGGCGACCTGGTACCCCTTGTACTTGATCAGTTCCTTGACCCGGTCCACCACATACAGCCAGCCGTCGGCGTCCACATGCCCGACGTCGCCGGTGCGCAGCCAGCCCTCCGCGTCGACCATCGCCTCCGACTCCGCCGCCCGGCCCAGATACCCCTTCATCACCTGCGGCCCCCGGATCAGGATCTCGCCGTCCTCCCCGACCCCCAGGTCCCGCCGCTCCCCCGCCGTCTCCACGATGCGCATCTCGGTGCTCGGCAGCAGCTTGCCGACCGTGCCGGGCGGCACGTCCCGCGCATGGCGCGGCACCATATGGCAGCCCGGCGACAGCTCCGTCATCCCGAAGGCCTGCAGCAGCAGCGGAATCCCCAGCCGCCGTGCGCACGCCTGGGCCAGCTCGGCGTCCAGCGGCGCCGCCGCGCTCATCACATACTGCAGCGACGACAGGTCGTATCCGGCGACCGCCGGGTGCTTGGCGAGGGCCAGCACGATCGGCGGCGCCACGTACAGGGCGGTCGCCCGGTGCTCCTGGATCGCCGCGAGAAACTTCTCCACATCGAAGCGCGGCAGCACGATCACCGTCGCGCCTTCCCGCAGCGGCGCGTTCACCAGCGCCGTCAAACCGTAGATATGGAAGAACGGCAGCACCGCCAGGATCCGGTCCCCGGGCCCCGTCGGCACCACCGGATGCAACTGCGTCAGATTCGTGGCCAGGTTGCGATGCGTCAGCATCACGCCCTTGGGGGTCCCTGTCGTCCCCGACGAGTACGGCAGCACCGCGACGTCCTCGCCCGGGTCGATCTCCACCACCGGCTCGGGCGCCGTGCACTCCAGCATGTCCCCGATCGACCTGTGCCCCGGCGCCGCATCGCAGACGAACACCTCGCGCACCCCGCCCGCCCGCTCCCCGGCGCGCCGGGCCATGCCCAGCAGCGCCGAGGCGGTGACGATCCACTCCGCCTTCGCATCGCGCAGCTGCGCCGCGAACTCGTCCGCCGTCGCCAGCGGATGCACCGTGGTCACCGCCGCGCCCACGCGCGTCACGGCGTAGAGCACCACCGGGTACAGCACCGAGTTGGGGCTGTGCAGCGCCACCACATCCCCCTGGCGCACCCCCGCCTCCGCGAACGCCGCCGCGAGCCGCCGCGTGGCGCGGTCCAGCTCCGCGTAGCTCAGCGCCGTGCCGCGCACCCCGTCGACCAGCGCGGGCAGCTCGCCGAACTCGGTGCTCGCCCGCGCCAGTACGGCCTCGTGGATGGGCAGGTCCAAGAGCGGGACATCCGGGTACTCACTGCGCCACGCCATCGCGGATCCCTCCGTAAGTCCTGAAGTCCTGGTCCGTCAGGGTCAGTACGACTTGGGCAGCCCGAGCGTCTGGTGCGAGACGAAGTTGAGGATCATCTCCCGGCTGACCGGCGCGATCCGCGCCACCCGTGCGGCCGTGACCAGCTTCGCCAGCCCGTACTCCACCGTCAGGCCGTTCCCGCCCAGCGTGTGCACCGCCTGGTCCACCGCCTTCACCGCCGCCTCCCCCGCCGCGTACTTCGCCATGTTCGCCGCCTCCCCCGCGCCCGCGTCGTCGCCCGCGTCGTAGAGGTGGGCCGCCTTGGCCATCATCAACCGCGCCAGCTCCACTTCGATATGGGCCTGCGCGAGCGGATGCGCCACGGCCTGGTGCGCGCCGATCGGCTCCTTCCACACCTGGCGTACGCGCGCGTACTCCACGGCCTTCGCCAGCGCGTACCGGCCCATCCCCAGCGCGAACGCCGCCGTCATGATCCGCTCCGGGTTGAGCCCCGCGAACAGCTGAAGCAGCCCCGCGTCCTCGTCCCCCACCAGCGCCTCGGCGGGCAGCGGCACATCGTCGAGCACCACCTCGAACTGCTTCTCCGCCGCCGCGAGCTCCATCGGGATGTGCCGGTACGAGAAGCCGGGCGTCCCGCGCTCCACGATGAACAGACACGGCTTGAGCTTGCCCGTCCGCGCGTCCTCCGTACGGCCCACGATCAGCGTCGCGTCCGAGATGTCCACCCCCGAGATGAACACCTTCCGGCCGGTCAGCAGCCAACCGCCGTCGGGGGCGCGGCGGGCCGTGGTCGTGATGCGGTGCGAGTTGGATCCGGCATCGGGCTCCGTGATGCCGAACGCCATCGTCTTGCTGCCGTCCGCCAGACCCGGCAGCCAGGTGCGCTTCTGCTCCTCCGTACCGAAGCGGGCGATCACCGTGCCGCAGATCGCGGGCGAGACGATGAGCATCAGCAGCGGGCAGCCGGCGGCGCCCAACTCCTCCAGGACGATGGACAGCTCGGCGATGCCGCCGCCTCCGCCGCCGTACTCCTCGGGCAGGTTCACGCCGAGATAGCCGAGCTTGCCGGCCTCGGCCCACAGCTCGTCTGTTTTGTCGTTGTCGCTGCCGTAGCGCTTGGCGAAGGCCGCTACGGCGGAGCGGAGGGCGGTGCGTTCAGGGCCGTCTACGAGGGGGCTGGTGCTCGGGTCGTGGGTCATGTGCGGCTCCTCCCGGGTGCGGGCTTCTGGTTTCGGTGCGCTGTACGGGGCGGGGCCGGGGCCTCCGGGGCTGTCACCCTGGACCGCATATTTACGGCGCCGGTGCCCCGAAGCGCGGAGCGGGACGGAACTTGGCGCCACAAATATGCGTAAGCGTCCAGGGCACCACCCCTGCACCCCCGTCCCCTCACGTCTCGTTCACCACCGCCAGCACCGCCCCGACCTCGACCTGGCGGCCCGGGGTGGCGTGCAGTGCGGAGAGCACACCGGCGGCGGGTGCCGTGACCCGGTGTTCCATCTTCATGGCCTCCAGCCACAGGATGGTTCGCCCGGCCTCGACCCGGTCGCCGACCGCCACTTCGGCCAGGCGGACGACCGTGCCCGGCATGGGGGCCAGCAGCGAGCCCGGTTCCGTACGGGCCGTGGGGTCGGGGAAGCGGGGCAGGGCGGTGAAGGTGTGGGCGCCGAGGGGTGAGTCGACACATACCTGTGTGCCGTACGCGGCGACGTCGAACGGGCGCCGTACGCCGTCTACTTCCAGGACGACGTGGTGGGGACCGGCCTCGATGAGGCGGGTGTTCGGGTGGTCGTCGGCTTTGAGGCCGTCGCGGGTCAGGCGGTAGTGGATTTTGTGCTCGGTGTTGTCGGGCTCCGAGCGGTAGGTCTTGAGCTGCGGCTGCGACGGTACGTTGCGCCACCCGCCGAGCCGCCCGGCCACGGTCCCGGCACCTGTCGTGGGGCGCTGTGCCGCGTCGGCCAGGGCTGCGGCCAGGGCGGCGAGCGGGACGGTCGACTCGTCGGCGGTGGTCAGGTCCTTGAGATGCCGTTCGAGGAAGCCCGTGTCCATGCGGGCGTCCTGGAACTCGGGGTGGCGCAGGGCGCGTACGAGCAAGTCCCGGTTGGTGACCGGCCCGTGCAGCCGGGCCCGCTCCAGGGCGTGCGCGAGGCGGCGTACGGCCTCGGCCCGGGTGGGGGCCCAGGCGATGACCTTGGCGAGCATCGGGTCGTAATGGACGGTGATGTCGTCGCCGTCGGCGAGCCCCGAGTCGATGCGCAGCCCCGGGCCCTCCGCCACGGCCAGCCGGTGCATCGTGCCCGTCCCCGGTCGCCACCCCGCCGCCGGGTCCTCCGCGTACAGGCGGGCCTCCACCGCGTGGCCGTGGGGCCGGGGCGGCTGCGCGGGCAGGGGTTCGCCTTCGGCGACGCGCAGTTGCAGCGCCACCAGGTCCACCCCGTACACGCACTCGGTCACCGGATGCTCCACCTGGAGCCGCGTGTTCATCTCCAGGAAGTGGGGTTGCCTGTTCTGTCCTATGAGGAACTCCACCGTCCCCGCCCCCCGGTACCCGATCGCGCGCGCCGCGCCGACCGCCGCCTCGTCGAGGGCGTGGCGCAGCTCGTCGGTCAGCCCGGGGGCCGGGGCCTCCTCGATGACCTTCTGGTGGCGGCGCTGGAGGGAGCAGTCGCGGGTGCCCAGCGCCCAGACTTCGCCATGTGCGTCGGCGAGGATCTGCACCTCGACATGGCGGGCGCCCTCGACGTACGGCTCCAGGAACACCTCCGCGTCGCCGAAGGCGGACAGCGCCTCCGCGCGGGCGGAGGTCAGCTCGGCCGGGAGGGCCGCCAGGTCGTGGACCACGCGCATCCCGCGCCCGCCGCCGCCCGCCGCCGCCTTGACGAGGAGGGGCAGGTCGTCGGGTGTGGCCTGGTCCGGGTCGACGGGGGCGAGGAGCGGGACGCCGGCCGCGCGCATGAGGTCCTTGGCGCGGGTCTTGGAGGCCATGGCCTCGATCGCCTCGGGCGGCGGCCCGATCCACCGCAGGCCCGCGTCGATGACGGCGCGCGCGAAGTCGGCGTTCTCCGAGAGGAAGCCGTAGCCGGGGTGGACGGCGTCGGCCCCGGCGGCGAGGGCGGCCTCGACGATGAGGTCGGCGCGCAGATACGTGTCGGCGGGCGCGGCGCCGGGGAGCCGTACGGCCGCGTCGGCCTCGCGCACGTGGGGCGCGGCGGCGTCGGGGTCGGAGTGGACGGCGACGGTCGCGATGCCGAGTTCGCGGCAGGTGCGGAAGATACGGCGGGCGATTTCCGCGCGGTTGGCGACGAGGAGGGAGCGGATCACGGGTATCACGGGTTTCCTCACATCCGGAAGACGCCGAAGCCGCCGCGCGCGCCCTCGACGGGGGCGGTGTGGATCGCGGAGAGGCACAGGCCGAGGACGGTGCGGGTGTCGCGGGGGTCGATGACGCCGTCGTCGTACAGCCGCCCGGAGAGGAACAGGGGCAGCGATTCGGACTCGATCTGCTGCTCCACCATGGCGCGGAGGGCGGCGTCGGCGTCCTCGTCGTACGGCTGGCCCTTGGCGGCCGCGGACTGGCGGGCGACGATCGACAGCACGCCGGCCAGCTGCTGGGGCCCCATGACGGCCGACTTGGCGCTGGGCCAGGCGAAGAGGAAGCGGGGGTCGTAGGCCCGGCCGCACATGCCGTAGTGGCCGGCGCCGTACGAGGCGCCGATGAGGACGGAGAGGTGGGGGACGCGGGAGTTGGAGACCGCGTTGATCATCATGGCGCCGTGTTTGATGATCCCGCCCTGCTCGTACTCGCGGCCCACCATGTAGCCGGTGGTGTTGTGGAGGAAGAGGAGTGGGATGTCGCGCTGGTTGGCGAGCTGGATGAACTGGGCGGCCTTCTGGGACTCGGCCGAGAACAGCACGCCCTGGGCGTTGGCGAGGATCCCGATCGGATAGCCGTGGAGGGTGGCCCAGCCGGTGGCGAGGCTGGGGCCGTAGCGCGGCTTGAACTCGTCGAAGTCGGAGGCGTCGACGATACGGGCGATGACCTCGCGGGGGTCGAAGGGGGTCTTGAGGTCGTCGGGGACGATGCCGAGGAGTTCGTCGGGGTCGTGTTTCGGCGGCTCGGCGGGGCCCGGGTCGGGGTGCGCCTTGCGCCAGTTGAGGCGGGCGACGACGCGGCGGGCCTGGCGGATGGCGTCGGGCTCGTCGAGGGCGAAGTAGTCGGCGAGCCCGGAGGTGCGGGCGTGCATCTCGGCGCCGCCGAGGGATTCGTCGTCGCTCTCCTCGCCGGTGGCCATCTTGACCAGGGGCGGGCCGCCGAGGAAGACCTTGGACCGCTCCTTGACCATGATCACGTGGTCGGACATCCCGGGGATGTACGCGCCTCCGGCCGTGGAGTTGCCGAAGACGACGGCGATGGTGGGGATGCCGTCGGCGGACAGCCGGGTCAGATCGCGGAACATGGCGCCGCCGGGGATGAAGATCTCCTTCTGGCTGGGGAGATCGGCGCCCCCGGACTCGACGAGGCTGATGACCGGGAGGCGGTTGGCACGGGCTATCTCGTGGGCGCGCAAGGACTTCTTGAGGGTCCAGGGGTTGCTGGCCCCGCCCCGTACGGTCGGGTCGTTGGCGCTGATCAGGCACTCGACGCCCTCGACGACGCCGATGCCGGTGACGACCGAGGCGCCGACGGGGTAGTCGCTGCCCCAGGCGGCGAGCGGGGAGAGTTCGAGGAAGGGTGTGTCGGGGTCGAGCAGCAGCTCGATGCGCTCGCGGGCGAGGAGCTTGCCGCGCTTGCGGTGGCGGGCGACGTACTTCTCGCCGCCTCCGGCGAGGGCTTTCGCGTGCTCGGTTTCGAGCTCGGCGAGCTTGGTGAGCATCGCCTCGCGGTGGGCGGCGTAGTCGGAGCCGTGGTCGGCGCCGTGCGGGTCGAGGGCGGAGGCGAGGACGGTCACAGCAATTCCTCCGGTATGTCGAGGTGACGCGAGCGCAGCCACTCGCCGACGGCCTTGGCCTGCGGATCGAACCGGGCCTGGGCGGCCACGCCCTCGCCGAGGAGACCGTCCACGACGAAGTTGAGTGCGCGCAGGGCGGGGAGGGTGTGGCGGGTGATGGGGAGGCCTTCGGTCTCGGGGAGCAGCGCGCGGAAGCGGTCGGGGGTGAGGGTGTGGACCAGCCAGCGCCAGGCGTCGTCGGTGCGGGCCCAGACGCCGACGTTCGCGGCTCCGCCCTTGTCGCCGCTACGGGCCCCGGCGACCAGGCCGAGCGGGGCGCGCCGGGTGAGGCGGCCGGGCGGGAGCGGGGGCGGCAGGGGCGGTTCGGGGACGGGGGCGAGGGGGGTGGTGGTGGCGGGTGGGGGGATGGGCGTGCTGGTGCCGTCGGGGAGTACGGCGATGTGCGGGACGTCGGTGGTGGGGGTGTGCGCCGTTTCGAAGACGCCGTACGGGGAGCCCTTGCCGGGCGGCGCGGTCACATGGAAGCCGGGGTACCCGGCGAGCGCCAACTCGACGGCGGCGCCGCTGACCGCGCGGCCGATCTTCTCCGGGTCCGGGTCGCGGACGGTGAGGCGGAGCAGGGCGCTGGCGGTCTCTTCGGTGTCGGCGTCGGGGTGGTCGGTGCGGGCGAGGGTCCAGCGCACCTCGGCGGGGCGGCGCTTGGAGCCTTTGGTGAGGGCCGCCTCCATCTGGTCGCGTACGAGGGCGGCCTTGGGGTGGATATCGAGGCCGGTGAGCACGAACACGACCTCGTTGCGCCAGCCGCCGATGCGGGTGAGGCCCACCTTGAGCGACGGCGGAGGCGGCTCGCCCTTCACCCCGTGGATCCGGACCCGGTCCGGGCCGTCCTGGGTCAGCCGTACGGTGTCGAGCCGGGCGGTGACGTCCGGCCCGGCGTAGCGGGCGCCCGCCGTCTCGTAGAGAAGCTGGGCGGTGACAGTGCCGACGGTCACCGCGCCGCCCGTGCCGGGGTGTTTGGTGATCACGCAGGAGCCGTCGGGGTGGATCTCGGCCAGTGGGAAGCCGGGGCGGCGTATGTCGTGCTCTTGGAAGAAGGCGTAATTGCCCCCGGTGGCCTGGGCCCCGCACTCCAGGATGTGCCCGGCCACCACCGCCCCGGCAAGCGCGTCCCAGTCGTCCGCCCGCCACCCGAAATGCGCGGCGGCGGGCCCGGTGACCAGCGCGGCGTCGGTCACCCGCCCGGTGACGACGATGTCGGCGCCGGAGCGGAGGCAGGCGGCGATTCCGGCGCCGCCGAGGTAGGCGTTGGCGGTGAGGGTGTGCTGCGGCCAGTCGTGGGTGGTGCGGAGGTCGTCGCCGGTGACGTGGGCGATGCGAGTGGTTAGGCCCTGCTTGTCGGCGGCGGTACGTATCGCGTCCGCGAGCCCGGCCGGATTGAGCCCGCCTGCGTTGCTGACGATCCGCACGCCGCGCTCCAGGGCGAGGGGCAGGGTGTCACCGAGCTGGCGGAGGAAGGTGGTCGCGTAGCCGCGCGCCGGGTCCTTCTGGCGCTCCCGGCCGAGGATGATCATGGTCAGCTCGGCGAGATAGTCGCCGGTCAGCACGTCGAGGGGGCCGTTGGTCAGCATCTCGCGCATGGCGTCGAAGCGGTCGCCGTAGAAGCCGGAGCAGTTGCCGATGCGGAGGGGTGGCGGGGTGGCCGGCACCGGGGTCATGCGGGGCCCTCGGTGGTACGGCCCGGGGCCCGGCCCTTGCCCGGCGGCCCCGCGAAGGCCTGGGCGATGTCCAGCCACCGCTCCGCGTCCGGCCCTTCGGCCCGGACCGCCAGGTCCGCGCGGTGCGCGCGCTGGGTGACCAGCAGGCAGAAGTCCAGCGCGGGCCCGGTCACCCGCTGGGGCGCGTCCTCGGGCCCGTACGTCCACAGCTCCCCGTCCGGGGCGCGGAGTTCGACCCGGAACTCCTCGGCGGGCGGCTCAAGACCGCGCACCGCGTACGCGAAGCCCCGCGCCCGTACGCCGATCCGGGCCACATGCCGCAGCCGGGCGGTGGGCGCGCGGCCCACGCCCAGCGCGTCGGCGACGTCCTGCCCGTGCGCCCAGGTCTCCATCAGCCGGGCGGTGGCCATGGACGCGACGCTCATCGACGGCCCGTACCACGGCACCCGCGCCCCGGCGGGCTGCCCGGCCAGTACGCGCCGCAGCCGCTCCCGCCCCTCCCGCCAGCGCCGCAGCAACTCCGCGGGCGGCTGCGCCGCGCCCGCCTCGGCGGCCTCGTCCACGAACGTGTCCGGCTCGGCGGCGGCCTTCCGCACCTCGGCCGCGAACCCCGCCGGGTCCGTGGCCGCCTGCGCGGCCCGCTCGTCGGTCCAGGCGAGATGGGCGATCTGATGCGCGATCGTCCAGCCCGCAGCGGGCGTCGGCGCGGCCCACGCCTCCTCCGCGAGCCCGGCCACCAGGCCGTCCAACTCCTCGTCTTCGGCCAGCAGATCGCCGAGCACGACCTCCGTATCGGACACGCTGCGCTCCCGTCGTGTGGGGTCCCTGTCGTGCGTCCCGGGAAGGGAGCGTGGCAGTGCGCCAAGAAACAATCAAGCACGCTTGCATGATTCAGCGGACTAGCCGCGCTGATGCGCGAAAACCTCCTTCACTCCCCGCCTTACGCTGCGACAGCGATGGCTACGGCGTGAAACGGACGGTGACGTTCGCCCAGCCGTCCGGGCTCTCGTAGTGCCATGCGCTGGTTTCGTCGGCGGACAGCATCGCTTCGGAGTACAGGGCTCCGACGAGAAGTTTCCAGGGCTCGTCTCGCTCGGCGGCTCCTCCGTGGGACAGATCTCGCAGCGAGTCGTCGGCGGCCCTCAATACGGCTGTGCGGATGTCGAAATAGCGCGCACGGTCGACTGCTCCCGTGCTGACGCCGGACCTACTGATGAACGCCCATTCGGCGTGCCAGGGTCCATCTGCCATGGTTGATCACCGATCTGGCGAAGCGCTCCCGGCGACTTTGCGGTGAGTATGAGACAGAGACACGCCGTGACGTCGGCGTGTCGCCGTCCGATACTCACCGCAAACTCGGGCGCCGGTGGCGCGGGGGGGCGGCGTCTATGCGGGGGCGATGCCTCGTTGGCGCTGGGCGTGGAGCTGGGCGATGGCCCGTAGCTGCCGCCGTTCGTACGGGGTAGCCGGGCGTACCGAGGCACAGTGCGACCGCCATTCGAGGCCCGTAGGACGGGTGAGGCACACCATGGGCCCGTCGAAGTCGGTGATCGTCCCGGGCATTTCGTAACGCCGGTCGTAGACCACCATGCCAACCGCAAGACTGGGCAGGACCTTGGTCCAGTCCCCGCCGCTCACCGCTTCCCCTTGGCACGGCATCGGGCGCACGGGAACGGGCACGGCGGCAGGTCGGCCCCCGGTGGGATGAACACGATGCCGGAGCGCAGGTCCAGCGCCCCGCCGTACCGCGTCCACCACCCTTCGGGGGAACCTTCGTACGGGGTGCCTGCGTACGGGGTGCCTGCGTACGGGGTGCCTGCGTACGGGGCCGCGGCGTCCGTATCCATGGCCATCTTGACGGCGAACGTGTCCGTTCCCCACGGGCTTGGCGCATCGCACCTGCTGTCCGATGCGTGGTTCACGTCGACCCCCGCCCCAGATGCTGGGCGATCTGTTCGCCGAGGGCGGCGGACTGCTGCCACAGTTCCTCAAGGGTCGGGCGGTCGTCGCTGCCCTTCTGCTGCCCGCCCTGTCCCTGCGGTCCGTCGTCCTGTCCCTGCTCCGGCGGGTGCGTCATCGGGGAATCCATCTACGCCGCCACCTTCACGCCGTGGATCAGGCGCGGCCCGACATCGACCCCGTGCACGGCCAGCCGCAGCGCCCGCCGCCGCTGCCGCGCAAGCCGACGCTCGGCGCGCTCCAACACGTCACCTCGCCCACGAGCATCAACCATGCCGTCCGGCAAGGCATTGAGCGGTCAGGTCGGATCGATGTACTGGTGAACGACGCCGGAGTCGCACTCGATGGATCCCAGCGCGCCATCGGCGCGGACTACCGGATTGTCCAGGAAACCTGGGAGACGAACCTGCTGGGCACATGGCGTGTGGCCGACGCCGTCATCCCCCACATGGTCACGGCAGGCTACGGCCGAGTGGTCAACCTGAGCAGCAACCTCGCATCGCTCACTGAGATGACCGAAGACCAGGAGCCCGCCTACCGCGTCTCCAAAGCCGCAGTCAGCGCCCTGACACGTGTCCTGGCGGCTGACCTCCGCGAGACCGGAGTCCTGGTCAACGCCGCATCGCCAGGCTGGACCCGCACCGACATGGGCGGGCCCAGAGCACCGCGCAGCGTGGAGCAGGGAGCCGACACGCCGGTCTGGCTCGCCACACTTCCCCCAGGAGACACAACGACCGGCGGCCTGTTTTACGACCGTAAACCGCTGCCCTGGTAAGAGCACCACACACCGAGGAGTTGCGCGAGCGCACCTCGCCCGACGACTTGGACGCTCTCGGAGGGAACTTCTTCTTCCCACAGATCAGGCAGGCGTACTACAGCGTCGAAGCATGCGTCCTACTCGGCAACAGCACCTCCCCGACCGACAGCGCGAGCCTCGTGCGGCGCGCGGAGGTTTGCCGGTTTCACGATCCCAGAGAGGGCTTGCAGCGCGGGTCGGCGCCAATATGTGGTGTCCTCGGGACGTGGTGTCCGTTACCGTCCGCCGGATGACTCTTTCTCACGATGTGTCAGGGGACGGTCCTGCCCTGGTGCTGCTGCATTCCTCGGTGTGTGACCGGCGCATGTGGGACCCGCAATGGCCGGTGCTGGTCGATGCCGGGTACCGGGTGGTCCGGTGCGACTTCCGGGGGTTCGGCGACTCCCCGGTGGCGGACCGCCCGTACGGCGACGCCGGGGACGTCACGGACCTCCTGGAGCACCTGGGCATCGGGCAAGCCGCAGTGGTCGGAGCCTCGTACGGCGGACAGGTGGCTCTGGAGGTGGCCGCGACCCGTCCGGAGGCGGTCACGGCCCTGGTACTGCTGTGCTCCGCGATGCCCGGGCATGTGCCCGGCGCCGCGCTGCGGTCCTTCGCCGAGCGGGAGGAGGCGCTGTTCGAGGCCGGGGACCTCGCGGGGGCCGTCGAGCTGAACGTGGAGACGTGGCTGGGTCCGGAAGCCGGTGACGAGACCCGGGAGCGGGTCCGCCGGATGCAGCGGCACGCGTTCGAGGTGCAGTCGGCGGCAAAGGAGGAGTTCACTCCGGCCGAGGCGCCGGTCGACCTTGCGCGGATCAAGGCACCCTGCTTGGCCGTGTCGGGCGCGCACGACCTGGCGGACTTCCGTGAGATCGCCGCCCGCCTGCCGGAGCTGATCCCCGGCGCCCGCCACCTGGAACTGCCCTGGGCCGCCCACCTGCCGGGCCTGGAGCGGCCCGGCGCGGTCGCCGACCTGCTGACGCAGTTCCTCCGCGAGACAGTCCTCGGCAACTGAAGGCGCCACGGCCAAGGAGGCCGTCAGGCGGCAGGACCACGCCAAGATCAAGACGGACCTAAGGGAGTCCTACGAGACGCCAGCGGTAGAGTGCCCCGACATGCATCCGGTCAGGCGCGACGACGCACGGCTCAGCCTCCGTGAATTGACCATTGACGACGTAGATCCAGTACTGGCCATCTACGGCAGCCCGGAAGCTACTGAGCACCTCAGCTTCACCCCGCGTTCGCGGGAGGAAGTCGGCGGCATCGTCGCGCGGTCCATCACCTCGGCAACCGCGAAACCCCGCGAGGAATACGCACTCGCCGTCGTCGAGCGCGACGGCGGCGAGCTCGTTGGATTCGCCCGCCTGGCAATCGACCCGCATCAGCAGCGCGCTGCGACCATGGGCTTCGCGCTGCGCCCCGACGCTTGGGGGGTGGGGTACGGCCGGGAAACTGTGCAATTGGTGCTGTCTCTCGCTTTCGATGACCTGGATCTTCATCGCGTATGGGCGGCTCGCGCACCGCTGAACACGGCATCCGAGAAGACGTTGCTGGCGGTGGGGATGACCGAAGAAGGCCGCATCCGCGGGCACGTGTACGTCCGCGGTGCATGGCGCGACTCCATCGTCTACGGAATCCTCCATGAAGAGTGGGCCCACGGCCGGGATTCATAGCATCACTGACAGGAGCGGTTACGCGGCACGATCCGGGCACGGGTTGCCGGGACACGGCGCCTGGCAACCCGTTCCCGGCGGCTGTCACAGTCGCCAAATTTTCGGCGGTGATGTCGGCGCTGCGTACGGACGGAGCCGCCGCTGCCCGTCTTGCTCAGCCGGGACCGCTGTCGGCCAAGGTCGGCTCACCAGCAGTGGTGGCAGCGGCCACCACCCTGCCGCCTGTACTGCGGGCACGCCCCGCCAGCAGGGCGATCACTAGGGGCGGCAGAAGCAGCAGCCCGAAGGCGGCCCCGTAACCGGCCGTCGTGGACGCGCCCGTCGCCACGCAGGTGTTGAGTGCGGCGAAGGCGAGGGCCATCACCGTGACCTGGCCGAGGTTCTGGCTGGTCTGCATCGCGCTGCTGGTGTGGCCCAGCCGACCGGACGGGCTGTGTGAGAGCGACAGCACCGTCAGGGACGGGGCCAGCAGCCCCATGCCGGCGGCCGCGACGGGCATGGTGGAAGCGGCGAGGAGCACCGGTCCCCTGGTGAACGTCCCCACCACGGCGAGCCCGACCGCCACCGCCATCACCAACGCCCCTGCCCCGGCCAGCAGATGCCGGGGCCGGTTCTCCAGCAGCCGCCCCTGCACCCACGAGGCGCCGGCCCACATCACGGCGGCGCCCGTGAACGCCAGCCCGATCAACACCGCGGGCGCGCGCCGTTCATTGATCAGCATCAGGGGGACCAGCGCCTCGACCGTGAAGTACGTGCCCGACGACAGCCCGCGCAGCAACACCGTCGTCGGCAACCCCCGCGCGGCGTTCCACGTACCCGAGGGCAACAGCCGCGGCGCGAACAACACGAGCAACCCCAACCCCGCGGCCACGAAGAGCAGATGGCGCACGCCCCAGCCCGACACCCCGTACTGCCCCAGCGCCGCTCCCAGGCTCACCGCCGCCGCGATCAGCAGCGGCGGGCGTGACGGGTG
The DNA here is from genome assembly GCF_053599555.1 of Streptomyces sp. NPDC000941. Lineage (NCBI taxonomy): Bacteria > Bacillati > Actinomycetota > Actinomycetes > Kitasatosporales > Streptomycetaceae > Streptomyces > Streptomyces sp. NPDC000941. The sequence continues at coordinate 4,480 of NZ_JBSFMM010000128.1, read as the reverse complement.
GCCGTCCGACGGCGCCGCCCCCGGCAGGGCAGCGCCGCGCAACACGACCACCAGCGCCAGCGCCGGCAGCAGGGTCGCCGCCGCCAGCCCGAAGAACACCACCCGCCAGGACCACCACTCCGACACCAGCCCGGCCAGCGGCGGGCCCGCCAGCGAGGGGATGATCCAGCACGAGCTCATCAGGGCCAGCGCGCGCGGCCGCAGCCGTTCCGGATAGGCCTGCCCGATCGCGGCGTCGACCGATACCGCGACCATTCCGGCCGCCAGCCCATCCAGGAAGCGCCCGGCCGCGAGCTGCCAGACGGAGACGCTGGACCCCGAGACCAACAAGGTGACCACCGTGAGCCCCACCCCCGCCGCCAGCGGCCTGCGCGCCCCCGAACGGTCCGCCCAGTGGCCGCCCAGCACCCCACCCAGCAGACTCGCCGTCACAAAGCACCCCGCGACCACGGGGAACAGGGCCACCCCGCCCAGGTCCCTGGCCGCGGTCGGCAGGGTCGGCACCACGGCGAGCGCGGCGAACCCGGTCAGGAACATCACCGCCGCGAAACTGGCGGTGGCGGCCGCGTACGTCCGGGAGAACAGCCCCTGCGCCTTCGAAGCTTCGATCACGAGCGCGCAAGCTAATTGGTACGCACCAAGCTGTGCCACTGGTTTTCATGGGAGGCTCGGCCGCGGGCTGCGGCGTGTCGGCGGAGAGGGAGTTCGGTGGTCGAAGACCAGGAGGGCGTGGTCGTCTACTGGCGGCCCATGTGCCCGTACTGCATGAAGCTGCGCCTGCGGCTGCGGTTCACGGGGTTGCGGTATACCGAGGTGAACATCTGGAGAGACCCCGAGGCGGCGGCGTTCGTCCGCTCGGTCGCGGACGGGAACGAGACCGTGCCGACCGTGACAGTCGCCGGGCGGGCGATGGTGAACCCGTCGAAGAAGCAGCTGATGGAGGCGGTCGCGGCGCACGCACCGCATCTGCTGTCCAAAACCGGCTGACACCCGGACGCCGCCCCGCCCCGTGGCGGGATTTGCCGCGAGCCCCCGCCTCAGCCCAGAAGCTCCCGCCCCAGTGCCTCGATCGCCGCGGCGGTCCGCTGGTCCGGGTCGCCGACGGCCATACGGGAGGTGCCGGCGGGGAGGCCGCGGGTGCGTTGGGCGTGTTTGATGCGGCCGATGCTGGGGCCGAGGAGGTCGACGGTGCGGTCGACGCGGGCCTGGAGGGCGGGCAGGTCGGCGGCCAGGGCGGTTGAGGTCAGGGCGGTGGACAGGGCGAGGAAGGGTTCCGGGAAGGCGGCCGAGCAGCCGGAGACGACGCCGGCGCCGCCCGCGGCGAGGACGTCGGCGAGGCGGCGGTCGTTGCCGGAGTAGACCTCGAAGTCCTCGGGGAGTTCGGCGCGGTAGGCCGCGACCTCGGTGGAGGGGGCGCCGCTCAGCTTGACGCCGGACAGGCGGCAGGAGGCGGCCAGTTCGCCGAAGAGGACCGGGTCGACCGTCAGGCCGCTGCGCTCCGGGAAGAGGTACGCGTACAGCTGGGCGGTGGGGGCGGCGTCGCGGATGCGGCTGAAGTACGTCAGGAGTTCGCCGGGGCTCGCCGGGAGGTAGTACGGGGTCAGCGCGGCCAGGCGGCGGGCGCCGGCGGCCACCGCCGCGCGGGCCAGGCGGGCGGCGCCGTGGGCGTCGGGGGCGCCGATATGGGCGATGACGGCGTCGGCGCCCGCCTCCGCCAGGGCGGTCTCGGTCAGCAGCATGCGCTCGCCGTCGCTGAGGGCGGGGAACTCGCCGGTTGTGCCCGCCACGAGCAGTTGTCCGGTGGTGCGGGCGGCGAACGCGTACTGGGCGCGGGCGGCGGGCAGGTCGAGGTCGCCGTCCGCGGTGAACGGGGTGGTCAGGGCGGTGACGACGGTGCGCTGGGCGGTGTGCTGAGCGGGCATGGTCCGGGTCCTTTCCTCGGCGGTGCGGGAGCGGGCGGTACGGGCCGGTACGGGGCCGGTGCTGGTGCCCGTGCCCGTGCTGGGTGGTGCTGAGGGGGTACGGAGCACGGCAGACCGTCATCGGTTAACCGTTGACACGAGCCCAGCCAATCTCGGCGGCACGGAAGGGGTGACGGTATGACGGGGTGACGGTACGACGTGGTGCGCGGGCCCGCCCGGCAGCTCCGGCGCCGGGTACGGCTCCCGCCCGGCCGGGCGCTCCGGCTGGGCCCTATGGAGTAACAGGGCGCTCGAAGAAGGTCTCGAGCACCATGGTGGCCTGAGTGCCGCTGACTCCCTCGATCGCGTACAGGCGGCGCAGCACGTCCTGGAGTTGCTCCGTCGTCGAGGTCCTGACCTTGAGCAGGACCGAAGCGCTGCCGGCGATGATGTGCGCTTCCTGGATCTCCGGAATGGCGGAGAACTGGTCGGCGGAGTCACCCACCCACTTCGTCGAGTCCACCATGACAAAGGCGAGCACACCCCGTCCGATCGCCGCGGGATCGACTTCGACGGCTGTCCGGCGGATGACGCCTCGCTCGCGTAGCTTGCGCACGCGTTCATGTGTTGCCCCCACGGACAGTCCAACGGCCTGCCCCAGCACCGCATACGGCCTTGAGGCGTCCTGCTGCAGGAGGGCAAGCAACTGCCGATCGACGTCGTCCAACGGATCCCCTTCAGAGAAGAGCTTGATCTACCGAATCTCATTCTGCATAGTTTGCATTCGTCAGATCAACATTCGAGGCGATGGTGAGGGTGGCGGCATGCCCGGCGATCAACCGCAGTTGTACGAGATCCTCGATGAGCGCTTCCGCACGGGCAGGTGCCATGCGGGCGACTCAAAGCTGGAGACCCTCTTCGAAGGCTCTCGCTGGGCCGAAGGTCCCGTCTACGTCCCGGCCGGGCGGTATCTGGTGTGGAGCGACATCCCCAACGACCGCCTGCTCCGCTGGGACGAGACCACCGGGGAGGTCGGCGTCTTCCGCTCACCCGCCGGTCACCCCAACGGCAACACCCTGGACAACGAGGGTCGCCTCGTCACCTGCGAGCAGGGCAACCGCCGTGTCACCCGCACCGAACACGACGGCTCGATCACCGTGATCGCCGACCGCTTCCAGGGCAAAAGACTCAACAGCCCGAACGACGCCGCCGCGAAGTCCGACGGCTCGATCTGGTTCTCCGACCCCGACTTCGGGATCACCAGCGACTACGAGGGCCATCGCGCCGAGAGCGAGATCGGCGCCTGCAACGTCTACCGCGCGGATCCGACCAGCGGCGAAGTACGGCTGGTCGCCGACGGCTTCCGCGGCCCCAACGGCCTCGTCTTCTCCCCCGACGAGCGTCGGCTGTACGTCTCGGACAGCCGGGCCAACCACATCCGCGTCTTCGACGTCCACGAGAGCGGCACCCTCACCGGCGGCGAGATCTTCACCGAGTGCGAGATCGGCAACTTCGACAACATCCGCTTCGACGACGGCGGCCGGCTCTGGGCCGCCGCCATGAGCGGCGGCGTGCACTGCTACCACCCGGACGGCACACTCCTCGGCCGCCTCCTGGTCCCCGACGTCGTCGCCAACATCCGCTTCGGCGGAGCCAAACGGAACCGCATGTTCATAGCTGCCGACACCGCGCTCTACTCCGTCGTCATGTCTGTCACCGGCACCCCGCCGCTGCCGACCGCACGTCGGTACCACGACTGACCGTGTCTCAGGGCAGCCGCTCGGCCAACACCTCCGCGAGGTGGCGGGCACGGCGGCCGGCCAGCTGCTCCAGCTGGGTACGGCAGGAAAAGCCGTCCGCGAGGACTTCGGCGGCGGGGTCGGCGGCCCGTACGGAGGGCAGCAGCTGCTCTTCCGCGCAGGCGACGGATACGTCGTAATGCCCCCGCTCGAAGCCGAAGTTGCCCGCCAGCCCACAGCAGCCGCCGCTCAGCTCGCCCGTCAGGCCCGCGCGGGCGCGCAGGCGGCGTTCCGCCGCGTCGCCGAGGACGGCGTGCTGGTGGCAGTGGGTCTGGCCGACGACGGGGCGGTCGGCCTTGGGGGGTTGCCAGTCGGGGGCGTGGTCCTCCAGGGCCTGGGCGAAGGTGGTGACGACGTCGGCGAGGCGGGCGGCGCGGGCGGCCTGCGGGTCGGCGGGGCCGAGGAGTTCGGGGAGGTCGGTGCGGAGGGCGGCGGTGCAGCTGGGTTCCAGGCCGACCACGGGGAGCCCGGCGTCCAGGGCCGGGGCCATGACGTCCAGGGTGCGCCGCATGACGGCCCGGGCCCGGTCGAGCTGCCCCGTCGACACCCATGTCAGCCCGCAGCACACCGGCTCGGGCGGTACGACCACCCGCAGCCCGGCCGCCTCCAGCACGGCGACGGCCGACCTGCCGACGGACGGGGAGAGGTAGTTGGTGAAGGTGTCGGGCCACAGCACGACCGTGGGGGCCTGCGCGCGGCCGCCGGCCCGCGCCACCTCGCCCGACCGCGGGGGCCGCCCGCCCGCCGGGGGGGGGGGGGGGGTTAGGTATAGCACCCCGC
>NZ_JBSFMM010000127.1:11803-33929 GCF_053599555.1 Streptomyces sp. NPDC000941 | reverse complement strand
GGCCCGCGCGGCGCGCTCGGCCGCCGAGCGGTGCCGCCGGGCCCGGGCGTACTCCGCCTCGGCCGCGGTCACGGCCTCGTGCAGGTCGGGGACGTCCCGGCGCAGGCTCCAGTACTCCTGGTCCGCCTCGGTCAGGGCCTTGGCCGCCTCGCTGACCTTGTCCCACGCCGTGCCGACCCGATCGGGGAAGTTCTCGTCGGTGATCAGCCCGAGCTGGTGGGCGACATCCTCGCGTACCCAGGCGATGATCTGGGTCTGGGTCTCCACGGCCTGGATGCCCGGCTTGACCCCGCCGAACGGGCCCATCAGGTGCTCGCGGGCCCAGGCGGCGAATGAGTTGTCCTTGAGCTGCCGGTCGACCTCGGCGACGGTCAGCCAGGCGGTGGGGATGGCGAACGCGAACATCCGGCCCGTGGTGGGCTTCACCTTCGTCTGGTGGACCTGCTCGTTGGTGATGGCCTGGCCGTCGGATTCCTGCGCGTTGGCGCCGGTGCCGCTCACACCCAGGTTGACCGTACCGAGCGGCTGGGTCTTGATCAGTGGGAAGCCGCCGATGGCGGTGTCCGTGACGCCGCCGTAGTTGGAATTCGCGCTGTCGTTGTGGGTGTGCTGCATCGCGGCTTCCATGTCGCCGCCGTCGGCCACCGTCAGCAGCTGGGCGCCGCTGAGGTCCGGCCGCAGGTAGCGGGCGAGGTTGCCGGTCGCGGAGTCCAGGATGTTGTTCTCCGTGATACCCGCCGTGTGGTAACCGCTGTCCCCGGTCGCGTCCTCGGCGAACGTGCTGAGCGCCATGTTGCCGGAGGAGTCCTCCAGCACCTGCGCGGCGCCGGTGCCCTCGGCGGTGAGCGGGGTCATCCGCGCCCATCGCAGGGCCTCTTCGAGCGCGTCACCGGTCAGCTGCCCCGACACCTGGGCGAGCCGGTTGTCGTACGCCTTGGCCAGGGCGAGGAGGCCCGCCGCCTCGACCCCCTCGGCGCCGATGACGGCACGGACGTCGAAGCCGCTCGACGGCATCTCGAACGGCGCCTCGCCGCCGTCGGGTTGCGGGACGGAGCGCCAGGCGCGCACCCGGTTCCACAGCTCCTCGGACGGGATGCGGCTGGTGGCCGACGTCAGCACGTTCACCGCGGGCGGCTCGTCCACCGGCTCCGGCGGACGCAACGGGTCCGGTTCGGCGCCGGGTTGGCCGTCCTCGGCGGGGTCGGGCCGCAGCAGGCTGAGCGGGATGATGTCCTTCAGCGTGCCGACGTCCTGCTCGTGGGAGATCCGGGAGGCGTCCGGGTCGCGCGGCAGGTCCCCGCGGGTGCGGCCGATCTCCAGGGTGAGCTGCAGCCGGTAGCGGGTGGTGAACTGGGCGTGCGGCCCCTTGGTGGTTGCCTTCCGCGACCGGGTGAGGGAGATGCCCGAGGAGCCGGAGATGATCTGGCGGTTGGAGCCGAACTCGGCGACGGACGGGCCCGCCGTCGGCACGGACGGGTTGTCGGTGCGCACGCCCTCGGTGATGGTCGTGCCCGCGTCGGAGCCCCGGCCCTGCTCGAACGCGAGGGTACGGGTCTCCACGGCCGTACGGGACTCCCCCAGCTCGGCGCCGGGCCACAGCCGGTCGAAGTCCTGCCCGTCCTCGACCGGTATGAGCCGGGCCCGTACCCGTACGTCCCGCTTGCCGATCCGGATGCTCTTCCACCCCGGGCCGCCGATCCTGGCGGGGAGTGCGGAGCCGGTTCCGGTCATCTCCCGGCGCAGTGCGCGCGCGACGCGGCCCGACACCAGCCGGCGGACCGCCTCCCGGCTGACACTGTCGAGGTCGTGGCCGAGGTCGTCCAGCTTCTGGTCGAAGGCGGTCAGGGCTTCGGTGACGTTCAGGGAGTCGACGGGGTACTGGGCGAACGGGTGGCGGCGCAGCCAGCCGGGCAGGGACCACGTCCGGTCCGCGTACATCGGCCCGGCGCCGAGGCCGTCGCGGATCAGGCCCATCTCGGCGGCGGTCCGCTCGGAGATGTGGCCGAGCCAGCCGCCCGTGATCCGCTGCCACCGTCCAGCCCGGTGGCGCCCCTTCTGTCGCAGGAGCCTGCCGACCGGCTTCAGCAGACCGATGGCGCGTACGTAGGCCGCGACCTGGTGCTCGGCGTCGCCCGCGGTGAGCACCTGGTAGTCGGAGTTCGACCAGGAGGTGTCGGTGGTGACGGTCCGGGTGACGGTCTCCGTCTCGCTCTCCGAGCGCACCCACGGGCGCCAGACCGCCCCGTAGTTGCCGGTGAGGCCCGGCCCCGCGGGGTGGGACTGGCCGTACACGAAGCTGACGCCGGCGGAATGGGTGGCGGACTTGGTCTGGGTACCGGTCATCGCGGTGCTTGCGCCGACCGTCACCGAGGCCTTCACCGGCTCGGGCCGTCCCAGGGCGCGCAGCTTGGTGACCCGGATCCGGTGGACGACCGTCGCCAGCCAGTCCAGGTAAGGACCCTTGCTGAACAGGCCCGTGGCGCGGAGCCCCAGCGGTGTCGCGGACTGGTCGAAGTCGGCCGTCAGAAGCTGCGGCTGGTGCGAGCGGACCGCGGCGTCGTGCGCGGGCGCCCCCTCGTACGTCAGGTGCCACCGCCCCTGGGACGCCTCCTCCAGGACGGCGTCCACGATCCCCTCGCCGTGCGGCGGCGCCAGGACGGAGACGGTCTGGTGCGGCTGCCCGTCCAGCGACCCCGGCTCCTGGGGGTGGACGGGGGCGGTGGGCGCGAGGTCCACCAGGTCCCTGGTCTCGCGGACGGACAGCGGGCCCTGGGTGACCCGATCGGGGCCCCGGTAGGGGTTGTCCGCGCCCGGGGCGTGCGGGTCGGTGTCCGGGCTGTGCTCGGCGGGGACGGCCAGCAGCACCTTGGCGCGCAGGGGTGGAACCGGGTTGCCGTCGCCGTCCATGATGCCGACGCGCGGGGCGCGGAAGACGAACAGCTGGGTGCCCAGCAGGCCGAGCGAGGTGACGCCGCGCAGCAGGCTGCGGAACCGCCAGTAGCCGCCGGTGCTCACCGTGATGGACAGGTCGTAGCTGTAGAGGTGCGCGGGTTTGGCGGTGTCCGCCGACGGTTCGGCGGACGCGGTGGAGCCGAAGGGGGTCTCCGCCCGTTCCTGCCAGTTCCCCCGGTAGCCGAACTGTGCGGTGACGGCGTGCGCGGGGGCGCCGCGCTCGTCGGTGGCGCCGGCGTCGAGGGTCGAGAACAGGGCCTCGAACGTGGCCTCCGTGCTCTGCGTTCCGTACCGTCCGCCGTCGGCGTTGGTGACGCCGGGGGAGCTGTGTGCCAGCAGGTTGTCGGTGGTGCCCTCGAAGCGGCGGCCGGTCATTACGGCGTCGAGCCGGATGTAGCGGTAGCCGCGGGTGAACCGGCCCGGGTCCACCAGGGGGACGCGCAGGCCGGTGGTCTTCATCGTCTCCAGGTTCCCGGCCATGGCGTGGTGGGACGACAGCGCGTTGTACACCGTCAGAACGTTGTGCAGAACCATCTGGTAGTGCGCGTGGTTGCGCCACCTGGAGTCGCTGGGATCGCCGAGGTCTTCGAGCGGGGCGATCATCCCGGGGAACTCGCGGGCAAGCGCCGCCACCACCTGCCGGGTGGACGTGGCCAGCAGGGTGTCCGCGGGGCTGTCGCCCGCCGCGGAGGTGTCGGTGTACCGGCCGTTGGGGTACAGGAACTGCACCACCCGGCTCATGCCGAGGGTCGGCGGGTGGTCCTCGGTCAGATAGGCCGGGGCGTACGGCTCCCGGCCGTCGCGCCGGGCGAGGGTGGTGCCGTCGTCCATCCCGGCCAGGCGGCGCGCTTCCCGCTGCGTCATCCAGTCCAGGCTCCAGGTGCGGAACGCGGTCGGCTCGGCGTCCCCGGTCTTGAGCACGTACACGGTCTTCTCGACCCGGTACAGATCAGTCTTGGTCTTCGTGCTCTGGATGGCGGACTTGACCGCGCCGGATCCGCCGACCGTCATGTACCGGCCGCGGGTGTGGCCCCGGCGCCCGCCCGGACCGAACTGGAGGCGCAGCTTGATCTTCTCCATGAACCCGGGGATCAGGTTCAGCACGTCCATCACCGGCAGGTTGAACGTCGGCCCCACGACGCCGAAGAACTCCAGGGTGTGCGCCCTCGACTGCTTGCGGACGTTCTGCTTCGTCAGCTGCCCGGTCTGGGCCAGCTTGGCCTTGTCGCTCTCGTCGGCCAGGACGGCCTTCCCCGGCACGACCCGCGGGATGACGAACGCGCCCAGTGGGGTGTGCTTCTTGTCGTCGGCGAACAGCGGCTTGCCCGGCACCATGGACCGGGAGAGCCGGTCCGCCATCTGGTCGAAGTTGCCGGAGGAGAAGAACGCGGTCAGCTCGTCGTGGGCGGTGGTGCCCCGTTCGGCGCCGACCCGGTTCGCCGCCCAGTTCCGGATCTCCTCCACGGGCCCGTAGCCCTGGGTGGTGACGAGCCGGTAGTCGGACTCGGGGCCCAGTTGCATCCGCTGGGGGGTGCGGACCGTCTCGTGCGTCTCGGTGAGAGTGTCCGCCAGCCGCAGCCCGAGCCCGTCGCGCAGGGACACGCCGGAGGCGAAGTCCGGGGCGCTGGTCCTGGCGGGCTCGGCGCGCCACCGGGTGCCGAGGACGCCCTCCTTGGCGGGGCGCGGGGGCAGCGTGTCGGTGACGGTCACCTCGTAGTACACGTCGTCGATGTGGACGTGTGAGTGGTCGTCGGCCTTGTTCTCCCCCTGGCTCACCACCTCGTCCTGCCCGGTGTAGACGGTGTCGCGGGTGCGGGCGAACCGCATCCCCAGCCGGCCGAAGGCGGCGAAGGCGAACGGCAGCGGGCCGAGCGGCACGGCCGGGCCGATCTGCCGGGTGGTGCTGAGGACCTTGCTGCCGCCGACGGTGGTCTTGGCGCGGTACTGGTTGTCGATCTTGGTCGGCCCGGTGCTGTCGGCGAACCTCTCCCAGGCGCCGTAGTTGCGGATCCGTACGCGCAGCGTGCGCAGCCGCCCGGACTCGGCACGGTAGGTGAACTCCCGGCCGTCCCCGGCGAAGGTGCGCGGCTGTTCCCGCATGGCCCGCAGCAGCCGGTGCTCGACGCCCACGTCGATGTCGCCGGAGCGCGCCGGGTGGCGCGGCTCCTTGGTCTCGACGGGCCGGGTCTCCTCGTCCTCGCCGCGCAGCAGGTCGGTGACGGCCCGCGCGGCGGTGTCGGGGCCGCGCAGGTAGGGGTGGCCCTGGCCGAAGGTGAGCAGGGCGTCCTCCGCCTCCTCCGGTGTGCCGTCGGTGGAGAACGGCAGCAGGCCGTCGACGTATGCGGGCATGCGGCTGTCGTCGGCGAAGTTGCTGACCCGCTGGACGACCGGAGGGGGCAGCAGGGCGCGGTCCACCCGCGGCGGGCGGCGGTCCGTCAGCTCGTTGTCGATCTCCGCCCCGGGGAACGGGGGGGTCGGCTGCTGGACATGGGCCAGCCCGGCCCGTTGGCTGGAAGAGCCGGAGAGGGAGGATCCGGAGGTCACGCGCGCGAGACCCTCGCCGACCTGGTCGCTCCCGGGGCGCGGGGAGGACACCGAGTCCCTCGTCGGGGACCCGGCGGAGCCGGGGCGCCCGAAGACCCCGAAGGTGTCGATCCGCCGCAGCGGGTTCCGCCATCTCCCGGCGTCCCGGTCCGCCTTGACGTGCGACGGGCCCTGGTCGGCGGGCAAGGTCGTCGTGTTACGGAGGGCGGGCATCGTCGCGGAGCGGCGGCGCATGGCGAACCGGTCTCCCTCGAAGGCCGACTTGTGGGGCGACGGCGTGTCGAGGAACAGCTCGGAGTGCAGGGGCGGGCGGGCGGTGGAGCGCCCGGCCCGCCGGGCAGCCGTCGGTGGGACGGCCGGGGTGGACGACGGGGTGGACGGCGGGGTCACTTCCGGGGTGGACGCCGGGGAGGACGGCGCCGTGAGCGCGCCGGGCAGCGGCAGGCGCTCCGGGCCGCGGGGCGTGTGCACGGTCGTCAGGTGGCCGGATTCGGAGAGGGGCACCAGGTCGACGGGTCGGCCGTCGGGGCCGAACTCGATCGACAGGAAGTTGTGGCCCTCGTAAAGGGGGCGGTCGCTCACGCGCCCGTACTGGCCGTCGACCCAGTCGATGCGGCCCTCGTGGTTGAAGGCGTTGACCGCGTGGACGGTGCCGTTCGGCCGCTGGAAGCGGAGGATCGCCGCCGAGCCGTGGCGGTCGGCGTCGCCCCGGCCGAGCCGCCGCTCGACGGCGCGGACGGCGTTCGCGGTAGCCGCGCGGGCGCTGGTGCCCGGTCCCTCGGCGTGGTGCCGCCAGCCGGTGCCCAGCCACCGCGCGGTCCGCTGCATGCTGTCCCGCTCGACCTCAAGCCTGCGGCTCGGCCCCGCGGCCTGGACGGGCGCGGCCGCGGTGGGCCGGCCGAACCAGGACATCAGCGCCGAGCGGGCCACGTCGAGGCAGTTGAGCTGGCGCGCCGGGTCGGCCCAGTTGCCGTTGAGACGCCGCACCCACGGTGCGCCACCGGCGTCGGTGAACAGGGTGTTGTAGGGGAGCCTGCGGTTCAGCTTGCGGACGGGCGCGGCCAGCCCGAAGTGGGCGCCGCGCGGGTCGGGGAAGCGCTGGTACGCGCCGTCGGACGCGACCGGGAAGACGTCGTGCAGCCGCCGCTCGTCGGCCTCCGACGGCCGGTCGAGGCCGCCCGACTCCCGGTCGTACGGGCGGATCGCGCGCAGGCTGTCCGTCGACGGGCCGGTGAGAACGGACGTGGACCCGGGCCGGTCGCCGTCCGGAACCAGGGCCGGGGCGGGGGCCGGGGTCAAGGCCGGGGCCGACATGCCGGGGCGGCCGGGGCCGCTGATGGCCACCTGGCGCGGGCCGCCGCGCCGGTCGTCGAGCGTGAGGGTCAGCGTGTCCAGGCCCGGTCCGGTACCGGACCGGCCGCCCCGGTGCTCGACGACCTCGACGGTGAAGTCGTCGGCGGTGATGTGCTGTCCCGGCGAGCCCTCCTGGAGCCGCTCCAACTCCGCGTCCAGATGGCTCCTGTACAACGCCTCGATCGCCGCGGCGCGCGCCTTCCCGGCCTTGACGGACCCGCGGCCGCCCCTCTCGTAGGTGATCTCCAGTCTCGGCAGCGGCAGTTGGTGATCGGCGTTCCACACCCCGGCCCTTGCCGCCACGCTCGCCGGGTACCTGACGATGTTGGCCGCGTCGGCGGGCGCCTCCGTGACCCCACTGGCGAAGGTGACGGGCACCGGGTCCGCTTCGTGGCCGCGGAGCACCACGCCGGTGATCGGGTTGACCATCCGCGAGGGGGCCTCGCTCAACAGGCCCGCGTAGACGTCATGCACAGACTCGCCGGGACGCTGTGCGTACATCTGCATGTACCACTGGCGCTCGCCGGGGATGACCGGTTCGACCTTCCCGAGCCAGAACGCCGCCCTGTTGATGGCGACTTCCAGCGCCAGCTCCGCACGCGCGCGCTCCTCAGAGCCCTCGGGTGCCGCGCTCACCGCTTCCTGAGCCTGCTCCGCCCCGATCAGGGCCAGCGTCAGATCACGGTAGTCGCGCACCTCGGCGAGGTACTCGTCGATACCGGCGGCCTCCTGCCGCTCGATCTCCTGGCGCAGTTCCGCCGCCGTCTCCCGCAGCTTGTCAGGACCCAGGCTGTTGAGGTTCGCCGCGATGGCCGCGCGGCGCCGGTCCGCCCGCGCCGACCTCCGTGCGCGGTTCTCCAGAGAGATCTGGTGGGTGCCGTCCTCGCTGGCGAGGACCACGCTCAGGAAGTGGTAGCCGACACGGCCGCCGCCGGGCTGTTCGCCGGGTTTGGCGTGGTTGTGTTCCAGGCTCGGCCGGCCGTCTGCCCCGGGCGCGGCGATGGCCTGCATCACATACCCTTCGCCGACATCGGCCCAGGCGTGCTCGTTGACCCCGATACGCCGTCCGGCGTCCGACAGGGCATCCCGCCGCGGGTCCGCGGGCTCGGCAAGACTCAGCGCGCTGCCGTACGACTGACCGGGCAGCGGACCGTCGTACCCGCCCATGGGCCGGTCGTCCCGGCGCAGCAGGTCGGCCGCCCACTCCGGACGCACCGCGTCCGGCGGGGTCTCGCCGTCCGCCACCCGTGCCAGGGCTTCGGCGAGGTAGTGGGTCCCGGTGGTCTCCCCGCCGTCGGAGGCATCGACCGGAGCGGTGGCCAGCTCACCGCTCCGGGGATCTGAGAGGACCAGATGCGATGTGGGGTGACCGCCGGACACCTGGTCGGCGAAGTCCCGGCACACCTCCTTGGTGGACTCCCCGGACTCCCCGGTGCGGGTCATGAACACGGGGGTGATCCGGAACAGTTGCCTGCTTCCTCCGTCGGGGGTGGGGAGGATGACGCTCAGGTTCTCGTCGGTCTTCAGCCGTATCCCGCTGCCCGCGCGCGCCAGTTTGACCGAGGAGCGGGCGACGGCCTCGGCTGTCGCGAAGACCTGCTGTCCCAGCGCGCCGTCCTCCACGGCGAGCGTACGGTCGGCGGAGATCCGCAGGGCGGGCCGCTCGGTGGCGAGGATCTCGGCGTGGTCCTGCACCGACACCGCGAACTCCGGGGGATCCGCCCGCCGGTCGAACGCGCGGGGCGTGCGCCAGTCCCCCCGGGTCTCCCCTGGCCGGCGGAACAGCACGCCGCCGCCGCGGTTGTCCACGACGGTGTAGTCCGTTGTCGTCAGCGGCCTGGCCCGGCGGGCGTCGATCCCGTCGAGGGAAGCGGGGTCCTCGATGTCCGCGTCGCTGTTCCTGTCGCCATCCGCGTCGCTGTCGCTGTCGCTGTCACCGTCGCTGCCCAGCGCGGCGTCCGTGTCCGCCCGGAACGACGCGAGGGCCGCCTCGCTGACCAGCCGATCAGAACCGGCGTCGAGGGCCAGCGAGCCGAGACGGCGGACGTGCCCGACGTCCACCTCGCTGTCAGCACCGAGGTCCAGGACCCGCCGGGCCAGGTCGTGGATCCTGCCGAGCGGGTCCGGGGACGTGCCCGGCCGCCCCGCGCCCGCCAGGGCGAGCCGGCGCAGCGCCCCGGCCGCGGCAATGAGTGCGTCGGACGAGTGGTGGTCCATGTCGCCGGTCCCGAAGAACAGGTGCAGCGACCACAGGTCCTCGATGTCCTGGCCGGGAGCGGGGGGCGGGGGCAGCAGCGACACACCCCCCTCGCTGGAGAGGTCCACGCCCCCCTCGCTGGACGTGTCGCTGGACGTGTCGCTGGACGTGTCGCTGGACGTGTCGCTGGACGTGTCGCTGGACGTGTCGGTGTCGCTGGTGCCGGTCTCCATCTCCGGCAACAAGCCACCGGGTGCCGGAGTGGTGGCGGTGTGCTGGGCCACCAATGCCATCGGGCCAAACGGGGCCGGGGCGTGCGGCTGCGGCCTGTACTCCCCCTCCACCTGGTCCCAGAACGCGCGGAAACCCTCCCACAGTTCGTTCTCCGCCTCCGCGTCGTTCCAGAGCGCCCGGAAATCCTCCCAGAGTCTGTTCTCCGCCCGCGTCTGCGCCAACGGGTTCGCCGGACCCGGGCCCTGCGGATCCCGGCCGAACAGCCGCTCCAGAATCGGCACCAGGGCCGGCTCGTGCCTCCGCACCCAGGCCACCCCGTTGTTCCGCGACCGCCCGGTGTAGCCGTCCGGCCCCGCGTTCAACCCCAGATACGCGTTCACCACCTGCGCGAAATACGCGGACTCGCTTGTGGAGGAGTAGTTGTCGGTCGGGTTTCCGGCCAGGTCCCGCCGAATCCCGTCCGGCCACCGCACATGGAGCGGATCGAAGCTCCCCGGCGGGTTCAGCTTGGCCCGATAGGCGTCCCTGACGACCTGTCGCTCACCATCATCAAGCAGATTCTCGTAGTGGCCGAACAGCCGCTCCAGAATCGGCAGCAGGTCTGGCTCGTGCTTCCGCACCCAGGCCGCCCCGTTGTTCCGCCACCGCCCGGTGTACGCGTCCCTCCCCGCGTTCAACCCCAGATACGCGTTCACCACCTGCGCGAAATACTCGTGCTGGTTCGTCGAGGAATAGTTTTCCGCCGGCTTACCAGCCAGGGTCCGCCGAATCCCGTCCGGCCACTCCACATCAAACGGATCGACATCCGGCGGCGGGTTCAGCTTCGCCCAATAAGCAGCGTCGATAACCAGCCGGTCAAAATCATCAAGCGCGTTCTCATGGATCGTGTGCGCAAACTCGTGATCGGGCGTGGAGTACCCGTCGAACTGGGTTTCCGTACCCGGCAGACTCGCGAACTCACCGAGAAGATTCTCCTCCGGCACGGCCGTGTCACGAATACCGCCCACGCCCCGTATCAAGTCCCAGGTACGCGGGTCAGCCGGGGAGACCTGCCACCCCGCGAGGTGCCGGAACGCGCTCAGCGCGGTCATCGCCACGTCCTTGGGCACCACCACAACCCGCTGGCCACTCTTCAGCAGCGTGGCCGCCACCTGCGGATTGACCAGCATGCGCGCCATCCGCGCCCGCGCCACCCGCCCCGCCGACACCGGCTGATCCGCCATCGGCTCACCCGGACCGTCCTGCACCACCACCATCAACTGAGCCGCCGTCTCGGCGAACTCCACCACGGGCAGACCCTGCCGCAACGCGTCCACCCACACCGGATTCGACGCCAGTTTCCGCCGCTGGTCAGGCGACAGCGCCGACAACGCCAGCAACCGCTCCCCCCGATCCATCCCCAGCAGACGCGACCCCAACTGCCCCACCGGGCCGGCCACCCCACCGAACACCACCGCACGCGGCAGCCCCTGGCCCGCGGCACCAGGCTGGGGCAGCCCCACCGAACCCGGAGTCGCCGAACCCAAAGCCGGGGGAGCCGCGTGCGCCCCGTAAGACGACTGCTCCGCGGCCCGGTACGCGTCCAGCAAGTGGCCCAGCAGATTCGGGCTCAGCCTCGGGTCCCAGCCCATCTGCCCGGCATAGCCCGCCGCGACCCGCTCCAGCTCCGCCCACGTCAACGGCCCCATGCCGAGCGCCAGCGCCTGCCGCTCCACCGCCCCGAAACCCTGAAGCAGCCACTCGAACTCCGCGGCCAGCGCGGGATTGGTGTCGATGTCGATGCCGTGGATTTCCCGCATCGCCCGCACCCACCGCAGCACCCGCGTCGCCCGGTCCGCCACGTCCCCCGGCAGCCCCGCCCGGTCCGCCCACGCCGACAAGGTCTCCGCCAACGGCTCCGGGGGGAATTCCTGCCAATGGAACACCGGGGTGTCCGGATCATCCGCCTTGGCCAGAGCCGGCGGATTCCCGTTCCCGAACACGTCCAGTCGCGCGTCCGAGCTGAACGCCGTCCGCCGGTGCCTGGTCGCCACGACCTGCACACCCGACACATACGCCAGCCGGTCGGCGCCGACCGGCAGCCTCCCCAGCCCACACCCCACCAGCCACACCGGCCAGTCCGCCGGGATGGACATCGTCGCCATCTGGCGTTTGAGGAAGCTGCTCAGCGCCGCGCTCCACACCGTGTGGTTCTGTCCCGTGCTCGCCAGGGGGAGCGCCGCCTGGGCACCGAGGCTGTGCACCACCACGACGAACGCGTCGGTCAGCCCCCGTGGCAGGCGCCGCACTGCACCGTTACGGTGCCCGCCGGTCCCCAGCACGTGCTCGTCGTGATCGAAGTAGTGCTCGATCTGCGACACATTCCGCAGTTGCTCCTCGCGTTGCGCCATCTCCCTGGGGTTGAACAACGCGACCCCGATCAGCCGCTGCCCGTCCGACCTGGGCAGCGCGAACGTATGCACGTCGGCGTCCAGGAACTTCGTACCGTCCGCCGCCGTCAGCTCCCGCGGACCGTCCAGAAGCTGACCCGGATCGCTCGGCACCCACGCTCCCACGGGCGTCGACACCGGACGCGTGGCCGCGAGCACCACGCGCTGCCTGGACGTGCCGTCGCCCACCGACTCCCCCCGGTAGCCGCCGTACGTGGACCACACCCGCCCCCCGATCCAGTCGGCCATCAGCCTGGGCAGCAGCCTCATACCCGCGCCCGCCTCCGGCATCAGCAGCACCACCGGAGCGCCCGCCGGCCGCCGGGGGTCATACTTCACCAGCTCGGCCAGTTCCACGTATGTCACCTCGGACGGGTTGCCCTGCCCGTCGCGCACCACGACCATGCCCGCCTCGCCACCGGGCTCCACCACCACCACGTAGGGCGAACCCTGCCACGGGGGCAGTGTCCAGCTCAGACCGCCAGGACCCTGCCGCCCCACATGGTCAAGCAGCAGATCCAGAGGCTGCCCGGTGAAGTTCCGCCCCAGGAACCGGCCGTCCGGGCCGACCAGCGCACTCGCATCCCCCAGCACCCCCGTCCCCTGCAGCCGGTACGCCGCTGCCGCGGCCAGACTCCCCGCGCGCCCGTCCCCGTGCGCGGCGGCCACCACCGACAGCGCCTCGAAATACCGCCCACGCGTCATCGAATCCGAAGGACCCAGCCGCAGAATCCCCCGCGCGATCCGCTCCAGATCGGCATCCCCGATGCCGGACCGCGGACTCCCCGCCTCCAGCACCTCCAGCCCGTGCACCATCACCTCGTACCGCGGGTCCTCCGCCACCCGCGCCCCGAACACCGCACGCAACAACTCCGGCACACCCGACGACCGCCGTTGCGGACCCGAAGACCCCTCCCCCGGCGGCGCGGGCAACGGCCCGACATCCTCAGCGGAACCCGAACGCCGCCCGGGCGCCGATGTGGTGGCGGTGTCCTGGGCCACCGGTGCCACCGGTGCCATCGGGGGCGCCGTGGCCACGGCGTGCGGCTGCGGCCGGTACACCCCCTCCACCTCGTCCCAGAAGGCGCGGAAGTTCTCCCACTGTTCGGTCTCCGCCCGCGTTTCCTCCCTCGGGTTCGCCGGACCCGGGCCCTGCGGATCCCGGCCGAACAGCCGCTCCAGAATCGGCAGCAGCGCCGGCTCGTGCCTCCGTATCCAGGCCACCCCGTTGTTCCGCGAGCGGCCGGTGTAGCCGTCCGTCCCCGCGTTCAACCCCAGATACGCGTTCACCGCCTGCGCGAAATACGCGGACTCGCCCGTGGAGGAATAGTTGTCGGTCGGGTTGCCGGCCAGGTCCCGCCGAATCCCGTCCGGCCACCGCACATGGAGCGGATCGAAGCCCCGCGGCGGGTTCAGCTTGGCCCGATAGGCGTCCTGGACGACCTTCCGCTCGGCATCGTCAAGCAGATTCTCGTAGTGGCCGAACAGCCGCCTCATAATCGGCAGCAGGGCCGGCTCGTGCTCCCGCACCCAGGCCGCACCGTTGTTCCGCGGCCGCCCGGTCTTCGGGTCCGTCCCCGTGTTCACCCCCAGGTACGCGTTCACCGCCTGCGCGAAATACTCGTACTCGTCCTTCGAGGAATAGTTGTCGACCGGATCGCCATCCAGATCCCGCCGAATCCCGTCCGGCCACTCCACATCAAGCGGATCGACGCCCCGCCGCGGGTTCAGCTTGGCCTGATAGGCGTTGTGGATGGCCTTCCGGTCGGAATTGCTCAGCGCGTGCACATGGAGCGCGTGCGCGAACTCGTGATCGGGCGTGCCGTAACCGTCCGTATGTTTTTTCACATCCGGCACACTCGTGGCCTCACCGAGAAGATTCTCTTCCGGCACCGCCACGGCACGTCCGTCCATGACGCCCCGCCAGGTGTCCCAGCCAGGCTGCCCCGCATAACCCCGGAACCGGCGCAGCCGGGTCAGCGCCATGTCCTTGGGCACCACCAGAACCCGCACACCGCCCTTCAGCAGCGCGACCGCCATCTTCGGATTGACCAGCATCCGCGCGGCCCGCGCCCGCGCGACCCGCCCCGCCGACACCGGCTGATCCGCCATCGGCTCACCCGGGCCGTCCTGCACCACCACCATCAACTGGGCCACCGTCTCAGCGAACTCCACACCGGGCAGAGCCCGCCGCAACTCGTCCACCCACACCGGATCCGACGCCAGCTTCCGCCGCTCGTCGGGCGACAGCAGCGACAACGCCCGGAACCGGTCCTCCGCCGACATCCCCAGCAGACGCGACTCGTCCTCCCGCACCGGACCGAACGCCACCTCACCATCCTGGTGCCCCCGCCCCAGCAAACGGGACGCGTCCTGGGGCCCCACCCCCAGCACACCGGACATGTCCTCGCTCTCGGCACCGGGCTGGGGGGGCTCCCCGGTTTCCTGAGCCTCCGCGGCCCGGTACGCCTCCAGCAACTGGCCCAGCAGATACGGGCTCAGCGTCGGATCCCAGCCCAACTGCCCGGCGTACTCCCCCGCGGTCTGTTCGAGCCCCGCCCACGTCAACGGCGCCAGACCCTGCACCAGCGACTGCCGCTCCAGCGCCCCGAAACCCAGGAGCAGCCGCTGGAACTCCCCGGCCAGCCTGGGGTTGGTGTCGATATCGAAGCCGTGAACCTCCCGCAGCGCCCGCACCCACCGCCGCACCCGCTCCTCCCGGTCCGGCAGGTCCCACGGCAGTCCCGCCACGTCCGCCCACATCGACAACGCGGGCGGCCACGGCTCCGGGGGGAACTCCCGGTACCCGGACTTCGGATTGTCCGTGTCGTACACGTTGGCCAGATACGGAGTATCCGCGTCTCCCCTCACAATCTGCTTGCCTTCCGAGGCAAGCGCCGTCCGCCCCAGCCTGGTCGCCACCTCCTGCGCGGCCGGCACGTACTCCAGCCGGTCGACGCCCTCCGGCAGCGTCGCCAGCCCACGCCCCACCAGCCACACCGGCCAGTGCGCCGGGGCGGACACGGCAATCTGGCGCCACAGGAGCGCGGCCAGTTCCCCGCTCGTCACCATGTGGCTCTGCCCCGTGCTCTTCCGGGGCAGCCCCGCCTCGCCGTCCCCCACCACGACGATCGCGTCGGTCAGGCCCCTTGGCAGAGGCAGGAGGGGACCCGTAGTGCTGATCCCCTCGTACTCGAACTGGTCGGCGTAGTGCCGAATCCGCGACACGTTCCGCAGATCACCCTCAATGGCGGCCATATCCCTGGCGTTCAGCAACGCCAGTGCGGTCAGCCGCTGCCCGTCGGACGTGGGCAGCGCGAACATCTCCACGTCGCTGTCCGGGAACGTCGAACCGTCCGCCGCCGTCACCTCCCACGGACCGTCCGGAAGCTGACCAGGATCGCTCGGCACCCACGCCCCCACGGGCGCCGACCCCGGATTCACCGACGCGAGCACCACGCGCCGCCTGGACGTGCTGTCGCCCACCGGCTCGAACCGGAGACCGCCGTACGTGGACCACACCCGCTCCCCGAGCCAAGCGGCCATCAGCCTGGGCAACGCCCTCATGCCCGCGCCCGCCTCCGGCATCAGCAGCACCACCGGAGCGCCCGCGGGCCGCCGGGGGTCATGCTTCACCAGCTCCGCCAGTTCCTCGTACGGCACCTCGGTCGAGTTGCCCTGCCCGTCGCGCAGCACGACCAGGCCCTCCTCGGAACCGGGCTCCACCACCACCACGTACGGCGGGCCCTGCCACGGGGGCGGCGACAACTTCAGACCGTCAGGATCCTGCCGCCCCACGTAGTCCAGCAGCAGGTCCAGAGCCTGCCCGGTGAAGTTCCACCCCTGGAACCAGTCGTCAGGACCGGTCAGTGCACTCGCATCACCCAACATCCCCGCCTTCTTGTGCGACCAATACGCCGCCACCGCGGCCAGACTCCCCGCACGCCCGTCCCGGTACGCGGTCGCCGCCACCGACAACGCCTCGAAATACCGCCCACGCGTCATCGGCTCCGAAGAACCCAGGTGCAGGATCCCCCGCGCGATCCGCTCCAGATCGAGGCCCCCGGTGCCGAACCGCGCATCCCCCCTGCGCGCCAGCTCCAGCGCGGCCAGCCCGCGCATCATCACCCCGTACCGCGGGTCCTGCGCCACCTGCGCCCCGAACGCCAGACGCAACACCTGCGGCACATGCGACACACGCGCCGGCCCCGGAGTCGGCGGCGGCCCGACCTCCTCAGCGTCACGCCGGTCGGTCAGCGCCTCGTCCGGGCGCACATCACCGGTCATCGCCTGCCGCTTGGCCGGCCGGTCGGCGGGTTCGGACTCGTCGGACACCGACCGCACCGGCGCCGGAGCCACCGGGCCGGGCTCCGGAGCCGACGTCGCCGTGGTGGCCGGTGCTCCCCCGCTGGAGGTGGTGGGGACGCGGGACGCGGGCGGCGGCGAGGCGGGCGGGTCGGAGGGCGGGTTGGGGGGCGGCGTGGGGGCGCCGCCACGCACACGGTGCCGCAACCCCATCCCCGCGCGGAGGGTGTCGGCCAGGGCGATGCCCGACGCCGCGTCGGGGCCGTGCGTCAGCAGGTGCTCGGCGACCTGGCGCACCGCGTCGCGGAAGTCGCTCCCGGCGTGCCGCGAGTCCGCGAGCACTGGGTGCAGCTCCAGCGGCATCACCAGGGTGACGGCCTTGTCCCAGGCGCGGCCGGCGGCCAGCCGCTCCGGTCCGTGGTCCGGTATCGCGCCCGCGAAGTCCGTGTACGCCGACTGCCAGATACGCCGGGTGGCGTTGGCCGCGGTTTCGTCGAGCGGGGCGGGCCAGGAATCGGACCGCACCATCTGGAGCTTGACGTGGTCCACCGGGGCCAGGTCCAGATGGAGGTCGCGCACCGGAAACCGGTCCATACCGAGGGCCTCGGCGGTCTGCTGCCTGGATCCTGGCTTGACGCCCGCGTCGTTCAGCTCGGCGGTGGCCACGTGGTCGTCCGGGTCGAGCAGTGGCGGGTTCTCCGGCAGGTCCTCCGGGATGACCTGCTGGGCGATCCACTGGCGCTGCGCGTCGTCGCGGTGGACGTCGGGCACCTGCCCCTGCCGCGACCTCGCGTCGCCCTCGCCGCCCTCGGTGCCCTCCTGGCCCGGGGTGTACGGGTCGCCGTGCGGGTCGATGCCGAGGCCCCGGAGCCGCGCCGCCGCGTCGAGCATCCGCCCGCGCGCCTGCTCGGCCCGGTGTCCGGCGTCCTGGTGCGCGGCTGCGTCGGAGCTGGTGCCGACCCCGGTGTCCAGCCGCTCGCCGATGGTGTCCACGTCGGTCGCGGCGGAGGTGAAGGAGTCCAGCGCGTCCTCGTAGTCCTGCCGGGCGCGATCGATCTCCTCCTGGTCCGGGGTCGCCGGGGTGGCCGAGGTGGCCGGTGACTTGCCCCGGTCGGCGGGGTCCGTGTCGGGCCGGGTGTCGGTGTCCCCGTCGATGGCGGAGTCGTCCGATGGGCCGCCGGACATCTCCGTGTCCGGGCGCGGTTGCTGCTGCTCGGCGCGGGGCCCCTGGCCCGGCTGAGGGGTGCCGGAGCCGGAGTGCTGCCCGGACGAGGGCGTGTGCGGAGCGGTGGCCGGGGTCTGCCCGCCGCTGTGGGAGACGGGGGGCGGGACCGTACCCGTGTTCTGGCCCGTGGGGGTGTTCTGGCCGTTCTCGCCGAAAGCCCCGTCGAACTCCGCCTCCGGGTTCGAGACCGTGGGGGTACGCATCGCCGGCGGCGCCTGGAGGCTCGACGAGTTCGGCAGGCCCGAGGTGCCGGGGAGACCCGGGGTATTGGGGGAGCCCGAGGTGTTCGGCAAGCCCGAGGTGTTCGGCAAGCCCGAGGTGGCCAGGGAGCCATCGGGACCCGTCTGGAACTCCTTGTTCCCCTTGAAGTCCTCGACGCCCTCGGGCGTCGTGAGACCGGACCCCGCGGAGTAGGAGCCCGTCGGCGGCAGGTTGCTCCCGGCGGAGCCGGGCAGGTTCAGCGGCGGGCTCTGCGAGGTGGTCTGGAACCCCTTGCCGGCCGGGAAGTTCGCGTGCGGCACATACGACGACGAGGAACCCCCGCCGGTCAGCGCCGATGAGGAGTTGTACTCCGGGATGTCCGAACCGACGGAGTCGGAGGAACTGGCGGAGTTGATGGACGCGGTGTCGTCGAAGACGGAGCCGACCGAGGAGTTGGAGGAGCCGTACGAGTCCACGGAGTAGGTGTCGGAGTCGCGGTACCCGGGCGTGAACGAGCTGTTGTCGCCGTACAGCGAGCTGTTGTCGCCGTACAGCGAGCTGTTGTCCTCGTACAACGAGCTGATGCCCTCGTACATGGAGTAGTTGTCCCGGTACGACGAGCTGTTGTCCCCGTGGGTGGGGATGTCTGCGGACGTTGTGATGGGGAGGGAGGGCTTCGGGAGGTCCGGGCCCGCGCCGGAGCGGGAATCGGAGCCGTAGTCGGAGCCGGGGTCGGAGCCGGAATCGGAGCCGGAATCGGCTGGGGAATCGTTCCCCGCCCCGTCCGGGAGATCAGCTATCGCATAGCTCTTGTTGATGAAGTCGGTGAAGATGTTCCCGTTGGGGAATACCTTGCCGTGCAGCCAGCCGGCGCCGGACCCCAGCGCCATTTCCGCGCCCATGTCCGCCATGGCGCTGGTACCGGAGAAGACGAACGTCTCCCACTTGAACGCCCAGTTGCCCTGGAGCAGCCCCGTGACGACCACCTCGGCGAAGCCCTCGCCCAGACCGTGGGAGACGAACGCCGCCGGGAAGTCGTAGGCCATGTTCTTGATCGGGTCGGGCTTGAACCCGCCGGCGTTCTTGAAGATGCGATCAAGATCCGGTGAGTTGAAGTCGATGTCCTTGAACGTGTTCCCGAAGTCTCTGTCCCACTTACCGAAGATGTCCGTGTCGAAATTCTTCTTGAAGAAGTCCGATATACCCTTCTTGAAGAATTTCGCCGCGCCTTGGAAGATGTCGATGAAGAGACCGGTCACGAAGCCGTAGAAACCACTCTCCAGGACGTTCTTCCCGTCGATGCCGTCCGGCCTGCGGTTCGGGGGAGGGATGGTGAGCTGCGCCAGGTTGACCGCGAGGGCCTGGATCATCTCCTGGACCGCCTCCAGCAGGGCCCCCGCGATGGGGAAGAAGTTGAGCAGGCGCTGCATCGCCATGAGGATGGCGAGCGCATGCCGCGCCCTCACCAATGCGGCCGCGGACAGCGACGCCCCGCCGGTGAAGAAGGACATCGCCGCGAGCATGGCCAGCTCGATGAGCATCATCGTGATCTCGGCGATGATCTCCCAATGCGCCTGCTGGATCTTCATCGACTGCTGGCCCCGCTCGTTGGGCAGGTCCATCCGGAGACGGTTGAGCAGGTCCCCGATGCCGTTCGATCCGCCGGAGCCGGTCAGCGGCTCCATGGCCTTGGTGAGCGCGTCCCCGACGGGCTTCGGAAACGCGCGGGCGACATCCGCGATGGCGTCCCGGACACTGTCCACGAACGCGACCAGGTTGTCGGCGAGATCGGGGAACTGGTCTTGACTCTCCCACGCCAGGTTCGCCTTGGCGTGGATCGGCTTTTCACCGATGAGGATCTGGATCCACATCGCCTCCTCGGGGGTGTAGGTGATCTCCTCCACGGGGTCAGTGCTTTCCGCTGCCGGACTCGTCGTCGCTGGAGTCCTCGTCGTTGGACTCGTAGCCGCTGTCGGAGTCGGCAAGACGTTCCTGCTGCGCGATCAGCTCGGTCACGTCGGCATGAACGGCTTTGACGCTGTCGAGACTCTCCAGCAGCGCGGATTCCACCGCCTCTATCGCCAACCCGAACGAGTCGATCGTTTCGGTGAGCGTCAGCGTCGTCTTCTCGTCGTCGGGCTCGGTCTTCTTGTAGAAGTCGTCCGGATCGTCGGGGTCGCCGTTCCAGCCCTTGTACCTCTCATGGTCGGCCAGGTACTGCCCCTTCAGCACCCTGGCTCGTTCCCCCAGACCGTGCAGGCCGTTGAGCGCTCCCCGAATCTTGCCCAGGTCCAAGTCATACGTGTCGTCACTCATGGCCGTCCTCCGGAAACATCCGGGTCCTCGTGGATCTCGTCGCGCAACCGGTCGTTGGACGGCCTGCCGCCACCCGCTCGCCGGCCGCCCTCGAACGCCGACCCGAAGAGCCGGTCCCAGTCGACGTCGATGTCCCGGGACCCCGGGACATCGGGGTTCGCCGCCATCAGCGGGCGGAAGGTGTCCATCACCCGCTGGGCGACCTGCTGACGCCCCCGCTGGGCCGCCTCCAGCACCGAGGCGGCCAGTTGCGGTCCGGTCATGCTCAGGTACTTGTTGTCCAGGAACGTCAGCCCGCTCAGCTCTCCCTGCGGGCCGATGGTGACCTCGACCGCACGGTCCCGCGAACGGGCCTTCACCTTGGTGCCCTCGAGGTCCTGCTCGGCGCGGGCGATGGCGGCCCTCGTGGCTTCGAGGTGGGCCCTGGCCTGATGAATGCGCTCTGCGTACGGCTCGTTCAACGAGTGCTCCTCGGGCTGGTCGAGCTGGTCTGGCTGGTCGGGTCGGCTGCACGGTTTCCCGGAACGACGGCGTGGCGGGGGCTCATCGGCCGATCACGGCCGGCGAGCCGCCTTCGTCGCTGCCCCAGACGTCCTCGTCCTCCGGCACCCACGCGTCGCGCTCGCGGTCGTCGGTCTGGGTCGCCACCTGGCCGGGCGACCCGGCTCCGCCCGCGCCGCCCATCGGCGGCAGGAACGGGGTGCCGCCACTGGTGATCACGTTCTCGCGCTCGTCGAGGGGCCCGCCACCGGGGCGGCCGGGCCTGGGGGTCGCCCGGCGGTTGCTGACCACGTCGTCGCTGTCGATCACGTTGCGGACCCGCTCGGAGGG
Source organism: Streptomyces sp. NPDC000941 (assembly GCF_053599555.1). Classification (NCBI taxonomy): domain Bacteria; kingdom Bacillati; phylum Actinomycetota; class Actinomycetes; order Kitasatosporales; family Streptomycetaceae; genus Streptomyces; species Streptomyces sp. NPDC000941. Next base: position 13,342 of record NZ_JBSFMM010000127.1, on the reverse strand, counting down.
GCCACCCTCGCCACCGCCGGCGCCGCCACCGCGTCCGGGCATCGTTCCGGGGTTGAGCGGCATGCCGCCGCCCCCCGGCGCCCCGGGCTGGTTCTGGTTGCCGGCGTTGGCCGCCGCCTGGTTGTTGCCGTTGCCGTTCTGGTCACCGGGCGACTGGTACGGGTCCTTGTCCCATAGCTCCTCCTCGTACGAGGACGGGTCGTACAGCGAATTGGAGTTGCCGCCTCCGCTGCCCCCGATGTTGCCGAAGTTGGATCCGGGGGACTGTTGCTGGAAGTCCGGGAGTGAGTTGCCGCTTCCGTTCAGGTGCCCCGTGACCGACTTGCCGTCCGGGTCGGTGATCGAGGTGCCGCCGGTGTCCGGATCGACCGTGGTCTTGCTGCCGTCCGGGTACTCCGTGACGACCTGTCCCTGCGGATCGATGTGCGACCTGCTGCCGTCGGGGTTGTTGAGGACGTTATCGACGTTGAGCGGCCCGGAACGCGTGTGGCCGTCCGGATCGGTGATGCTGGAAGTCTGGTTGTCCGGATCGATCGTGGTGATGTGACCGTCCGGGTACTCCGTGACCACCCGGCCGTGAGAGTCAATGTGCGACTCGCTCCCACCGGGGTTGTGCAGTGAGTCATCGCCGTTCACCGGCCCCGTGATCAGGTCCTGCGACATCGGCGGCAAGTTATCGCCGTTCAGCGGGCCGCCAATTTGGTTGAGCGCCTGCTCCTGCTGTTTCTGGTACTGCTCTTGCTGCTGCTGGTACTGCTCCTGCTGGTATTGCTGCTGTTGTTGTTGCTGCTGGTACTGCTTGTCCTGGTACTCCCGCTGCCGCTGCTGGTACTCCTCGTCCCTCTTCTGCTGCTCTTCCTGTTGCTGCTCCTGCCGCTGTTGCTGCTCCTCCTGGTACTGCTGTTGCTCCTTCTGGTACTGCTCCTGCTTCTTCTCCTGCTCCGCCTGCTTGGCCTCGGCCTCCTTCTCCTTCTGCCCTTGCTCCTTCTGAAGCTGCTCCTGCTCCTGCTTCTGCTCCTTCTGAAGCTGCTCCCGCTCCTTCTCCTGCTCCTTCTGCAGCTGCTCCTGCTTGGCCTCCTGCTCCTTCTGAAGCTCCTCTCGCTCCTTCTCCTGCTCCTTTTGAAGCTGCTCCTGCTCCTTCTCCTTCTGCCCCTGCTCCTTCTGAAGCTGCTCCTGCTCCTGCTTCTGCTCCTTCTGAAGCTGCTCCCGCTCCTTCTCCTGCTCCCTCTGAAGCTGCTCCTGCTTGGCCTCCTGCTCCTTCTGAAGCTGCTCCCGCTCCTTCTCCTGCTCCCTCTGAAGCTCCTCCTGCTTAGCCTCCTGCTCCGCCTGCTTCTGCTCCTGCTCCTTCTCCTTCTGTTCCTGCTTGGCCTCCTGTTCCGCCTGCTTCTGCTCAGCCTCCTTCTCGGCCTCGGCCTGCTTCTGCTCCTGCTCCGCCTCCTTCTGCTCCTGCTTGGCCTCCTGTTCCGCCTGCTTCTGCTCAGCCTCCTTCTCGGCCTCGGCCTGCTTCTGCTCCTGCTCCGCCTCCTTCTGCTCCTGCTT
>NZ_JBSFMM010000127.1:0-11705 GCF_053599555.1 Streptomyces sp. NPDC000941 | reverse complement strand
TAGGCCTCCTGCTCCGCCTGCTTCTGCTCAGCCTCCTTCTCGGCCTCGGCCTGCTTCTGCTCCTGCTCCGCCTCCTTCTGCTCCTGCTTGGCCTCCTGCTCCGCCTGCTTCTGCTCAGCCTCCTTCTCGGCCTCGGCCTGCTTCTGCTCCTGCTCCGCCTCCTTCTGCTCCTGCTCCTTCTTCGCCCGCTCCTGCTCGGCCTTCTGCTGAGTCACCTGGTTGACCTGGAACTGCTGCTGCTGTCGCTGGTACTCCTCCTGCTTCTTCTGCTGCTCCTCCTGCTTGGCCTCGGCCTCTTTCTCCTTCTGCTCCTGCTCCTTCTCCGCCTCGGCCTGCTTCTGCTCCTGCTCCTGCTCCTGCTGCTCCTGCTTGGCCTCCTGCTCCTTCTGGTCGGCCTCGGCCTCCTTCTTCGCCTGCTCCTGCTCCTGCTCGGCCTCCTTCTCCTTCTGTTCCTGCTTGGCCTCCTGTTCCGCCTGCTTCTGCTCAGCCTCCTTCTCGGCCTCGGCCTGCTTCTGCTCCTGCTCCTTCTCCTTCTGCTCCTGCTTGGCTTCCTGCTCCGCCTGCTTCTGCTCCTGCTCCTTCTCCTTCGCCGCAGCCTTGGCTTCGGCTTCCTTCTCCTTCTGTTCCTGCTCCTTCTCCTTCTGCTCCTGCTTGGCTTCCTGCTCCTGCATGTACTTGTCCTGCTTGGCCTCGGCTTCCTTCTCCTTCCGCTCCTGCTCGGCCTCGGCCTCGGCCTGCTTCTCCTCCCACTCCTTCTCCTTACGGGCAGCCTCTTCCTTAGCCTCCTTCTCCTTCTCCTCCTGCTCCTTCCGGTACTTCTCCTCCTTCTCCTCCTGCTCCTTCTGGTACTTCTCCTGCTTCTCCTCCCACTCCTTCTCCTTCTCCTCCTGCTCCTTCTCCTTCTTCTTCTGCTCCTCCTCCCACTCCTTCTCCTTCTTCTCCTGCTCCTTCTCCTTCTTCTCCTGCTCCTTCTCCTCCTTGTCGGCCTTGTCGTCCTGGTACTCCTGGGACAGGCTGTCCCCGCTCGACGTCTTGATCGTGCCAAGATCGAATACCGAGGGGCTCCACGCGTCGTGCACCGTCCGCAGCGCGAAGTCGGCGCTGTCGACCAGGTTTTCCTCGACGGATTTCTTCCACCGCTCGATCGCCGCCTGGCCGACCGCCTTCCAGGTATCCAGACTGTTCAGCGGGCCGTAGTTGTGGCCCTTTTCGTCGACGGCATCCTGGCGGAACTTACCGGTGGCGTGATAGGTGGTTTCCGTTTCGCCACGGGCACGGGTATGCACTTTGTAGGTGATTTTCGTGATGTTGTGGTCCCACACATGGTCGGTGATCTTCGACAGCAGGTCAGAGAGGAAGCTCAGCGGGTTACCATCCTTCCGTTCCCACGTGGCCCAGTCCTGCTGGAGTCCCCGGGCCGCATTCTTGAACACGTCACCTGCGATCCGGATGGCGTCGCCCGGTACCGAAAACAGCGCACCGTTGCGCAGGTCGTCGGCGTAGTCCTCGTACCGCTTGTTCAGCATGTGGATGAGATGCCAGAAGACGCCGGCTGCCGTGCCCTTCCACGCCTCGTTCTCCTGCATCCCGACCCGCTTGTGCCATTCCTCCAGTTCCGCCTGGCGGTAAGTGTAGAACCGGGCGACGCGATCGAAGGCGTCGGCCGCCCTGCCGAACGACGCGAGATCGACGACCCGTTCGGGGGGCACGGATATTCCGTTCCACTCGAAGCCAGTCGTACCACCGTCGTTGTCGAGCACAGCCTCAAGGGCCCGGCCCGTTCCGTAGGCGTACTGCGTGTGCGGGCCGGTGTCCCACTCCGTCCCTTTGTCCGACTTCTTGAAGTCGTTGTCATACCTGGCCTTGTTCTTGCCCCCCTCGTACACACCGCCGGACGGCCTGTCCTCGATGTTGTGGTTGCCCAGGAGCGTGAACCGGGCCTTGTAATAGGTGACTTCGTCTCCCGACGCTTCCTCCTCGGACTCCTCCTCGTCTCCCGTCTTGTAGAAGGGGATCACGAAGTCTGTGTTGCTTATGTTGCGACCCGCGTTATCGATACGCCATTGAAGGTCATCCACATCGACGTAGGTGACGCTCTTCTGCTTGGTGAGTTGCACCTTCATCAGCGGGATTTCGTCGTTGCCGAACCACTCCTCAAACAACGTGTCGATCTTTGGCGCTTCGTAACCGGTGAAATAGTAGATCGCCTGCTGCCAACGATCACTTTCCTTGGAAAACGGCACGGCGGCGCCTCCATCGGGCGGGGGAACGAAGGGGGGTGTGGGGTACTGCGACACTCAGCCTGAACGACTACCGCTCACTTGTTGTCATGATTCTTCACCATCAGTTTTCGTCGTTCTCACCATCGCCCCCGCCGGAGCCCGACCCCCCGGAAGTCAGGTCGTCATCCACGTCTTCGAGGCCGTCAAGGAACTTCTCGCCGTCGATCTTGGCCAGGTTGCCATCCTGCGTCTTCAGCAATGTATGGACGGTTTCCCGCAGGTTGTCTTCGATGTCGTCGAACAGCGTCTGCTGTTCCTCGATCATCCCAACGATCTGGTCGATGAGAGCCACCAGGGTCTTGTGCAGGTGCGCCCCGTTGGTCAGCTCCTCCCCATCACCGGTCATGGCGCCGATCGTGAGGGGCAGCTGCGTCCCCGAGGGGATGGGGGGATCCGCGAAATCATGCGGATTCTCCTTCTTCAGGCTGCCCAGCGCGGGAATATCGCCCCTATCCTGGAGGATCTTTTTCAGCTCCACCTGGAATTCATGCACATCGACGTTGATGAAGTGCTCCATCCACTTCTTGTTCAGCTGAATCTGTTCGGCCATCTCACTACCCCTTCTCGTCGATCGCTGCTTTCCATGGATGTCCTGCGCCGAAACGGGCGACCGCCCACGTGTTCCTGACGCGCAGACAGTCGCCCGTACCGCACCGTGCCTCAGCGGCCGATCTTCACGTTCTCCCAGCCCTGCGTGAGGTTGCGCTGGTTGGTCCGGTAGTTTTCGCCGATCTCGTTGAGCAGCGTCGCATGGCTCGCGAGAAGTGACTTCATCTTCTCGACGGCCTCGTGCCATTTCTGCTGCTTTTTGACGTAGACCTCCTGGTCGTCACCCTCCCAACTGCTGATGAGCTTCTGCATGTCCTCTTCGTACTGGGCGAGGGCCTTTTCTATCTGCTGAGTCTGCAGACGCATGTCCTCAGCCGCGTTGTCGGTATGCGTGAACTGGACATAGATCTGCCCGTCGGAGAAGTCAGTTGACACAGCAGGTGCCTCTTTTCGCTTCGGGGGGTTGGGGGGATGCGGGACGGGTCCGGATGTCCGTCACCCGGGGTTCACTCAGCCGTGCAACGCGTCGAAAATCGACTGCGACTGCGAGTACTGCTGGTCAACGGCGTCGTTCTGCGAACCCTGCGTCAGGTTGTTCTGTCGGAGCGTCTCGTTCAGCTGGTCGATGACGTCGCTGAGGTTCTTCGAGATAACCTCGGCCTGGTCGTCCCACTGCGTCAGCAGGTCCTGATACTTCTGACCGTCACTGCCTCCGTAGGCATTGCCCACGTTGATCTTCGTGTTCTCGACGTCCTGGCGGCTGAGCTGGATGTTGCTGAACGTCTGTTCCGTGCCGGAGATTCCGTTGCGGGTTGCACTCTCTTCTGACCTCGTCAGTCCTGACATGCGATGCCCCTTCGGCTGTTATTCGCCACCAGGCAGGGTGCACTGGCGGCCTGTCATTTCTCTGTTCCACACCGCGGCGCCGAGGATTTACTGCGCCCCTCACTCGCCGCCTGTGGGGTCAGATCCGGGCCCGTTGGCAGCATGGCCAGCAGTGAGGACGGAAGGGCCTGCGCCTCGCCCTCGCTGTATCCCAGCGCCTTCAGGGAATCGGCCGCGGGCAGCCGGTATTTCATTCCGGTGTCCGTCACCAGATAAAGGGTGTTGCCGACCTCGCCGCCGCCCGCGCCCAGCACATGCACCAGTGCGCCTCCGCCCGGCCGCACCGTGATCCGGTTGACCGTCACACACGCCGGGACCAGCCCTTCCGGCGGGGCCTGCGTGGTCGGGCCGAGATCCACGTCGCGGATCAGGGCCACGCTCACCCGCGTACCGTCGCTCCCGGACTCCACTCCGACGCACGGTGTCCGTCCGGTGCCGAGGTCCACCGGCTCCGGCGGGGTCGCCGGCTGCCGCTTCCCCGTCTCCACCTCCGGCGTGTCCGGAGCCAGATGGCCGCTCAGCACGTCGGCGCCCAGGCTCGCGGGCGACACCGCCCCGCCCGCGTACGCCTGCTTCCGGGTGTCCGGATCGCCGAGGACCAGCGCCGCACCGGTGGCGGTCAGCGGGGCAAGCCCCTCCTTGCGCAACAGGTAGTAGCGGGCGGTGCCACCCGGCGCGGCGACCTTGAAGACCTGGCCGACCCGGGTCTTGAGCCCGCCCAGTGCCGGCCCCTGCCCGCCCCGGCCCGGCACGTCGGCCGGGGCCAGGTCCGGGCCCGTGGGCAGGGAGTTGAGGAACGCGGCTGAGACCGGCACCGGCTTGGTGGAGCCGTAGCCCAGCGCCTCGGCGGCGTTGGCCTTCTGGTCGAGCCGCAGCCTGCGGCCCTGCCACACCAGGTAGTCGTCGTTGTCGGGCCCGCTCACCAGCAGCCCCTGCCCCGACTTCAGCCCCGCGCCGTCGGCCTTGGCGCCCACGGCCACCGTGGTGCCGGTCGCTCCGCTGGTGTTGCCGGAGCACACCTGCCACGGGTCGCCGGTCAGGTTGCCGTTGCCCGGCGGCTCGTCGGGGGCGCCGCTGATGCCGACCGGCGAGCCGTGCGGGGTGCCGCGCAGCGACTTGCTCCCGATGGTCATGACCTTCATCTGGTCACCCGCGAGCAGCCGCGCCGAGGTGTGGTTGCGCACCGGGCGCAGCCGTCCGCCCAGGTAGAGGTAGCGGGTGCCGGTCTCCTTGTTGATGACCAGCGTGCCCGGGTCCCGCCAGGAACTCTTCGTGCCGGGGCTGAGCAGGCCGAAGACGAACGATCCGGCACAGAGCAGGATCCCGATGAGGATGCTGATGGTCACGGCCCGGTTGGTCCTGCCCTGCGGGCTCTCCGGGGCGTCGGGATCCGCGCGCAGCATGGCGGACGTCAGCCGCCCCATGACGAACATATGCGCCTGGACCTGATCCCGCTTCGTCTGCATCGGTCACTCCCTTCCGTCTCGGTCCGTCTCGGTCCGTCTTGCTCACGCCATCAGCCCGCGCAGGGCGCTGTAGACGCCGAGCGCCCACAGGACCAGGGGCAGCAGGCTGAGCGCCATCAGGTAGTGCAGGATCTCGGCCGCCCGTCCCCAGTACGGGACGAGGCGCCGCCCCGGGACCGTCCAGGAGAGGATGGCGATGACCGCCGTGAGGCCGAGCAGTCCGGCGGCCACCAGCGGCCGGCGGTCCGGTGCGTACGACTCGGCGCCGACGAGGATCAGCAGCAGCCCGGCCACTCCGGGGAGGGTCAGCGAGAGCCGCTGCCAGGTGTTGCCAAGGCCCCGCGCGTGCAGCATCAGCAGCAGCGACAGCACCACCACCGTGAGCACCGAGGGGAGGTTGGCGTACCAGGCGAGCGCACCGAGGCAGGCGGCGCAGGTGGCGCCGACCGCCCCGTACAGCGAACTCATCCAGCCGTCCGCGAGTGCCGTGCGGCCGGCGACCGCCGCGGTCGGGTGCGGTTCGATGCCCTCCTGGAGCTGCTGGGCGTTGGTCGGCAGCGGTGGCACCTTCAGCCCCGACATCCGGAAGGACAGCGAGGGGACGAACGCGCCGAGCACCACCGCCGCCAGGGCGATGATCCCGGCGACATGGTGCGGCGCCAGGTCCGCGGTGATCATGAGGGTCCCGGTGATCGCGCCGAACGTCGCGACCACGCCGGTGCCGAGGAAGAGCGCGGCGTACGCGGCCACCGCGGCGAGCACGACGATCGCGCCGCCCGCGCCCGCCACACAGGACGCCAACAGCCGTGAGCCCACGACCTCGTTGGCGTGTGCGCCGGTGATGTCGCCGCCGGGCAGCAGCCATCCGGCGAACGCCAGGTAGGGCGCGGCCATGAAGCCGAGCGTGGCGCCCGCTCCGGCGTCGCCGACCGCGCGGCTCGCCGACCCCGCGCCCGCGACCAGCAGCAGTCCGGTCACGGCGGCGCACAGGGCGCGCACCCCCACGGAGCCACCGGGCAGGGCGAGCACCACGAGCCCGGCGGTGAGCACGGTCACCGCGAGGCCGAGCAGCAGCCGCCGGCTCGCTTCGGGGGTCCAACCGTAGGGGCGGGACCGCATGGTGTCGGAGATGCCGGCGACGAGGTCGTCGAGGTGGGCCTCGGGCAGCGCCTCGGTGCGCGGCCGGAGGTAGAGCGTTTCGCCGTCGCGCAGATCGTACGAGTCGAGGGTGCGCTCCTCGTCCATCGGCCCGCCGCCGAGGCGCTGCAGCACCCAGCCGCCGTGGTCGATGCCGGTCTCGCCGAGGTCCTCGCCGCCGTAGCCGAGGACGGCGGGCAGCAAGTCGGCCACGGGGACATCGGAGGGCACCGCCAGATCGACGCTCTTGGTGGGCGCGCGAACGGTCAGCCGGCACAGGTCGGCAACCTGGGTGTCGGTCATCTGGCCGGCTCACGCTCCTCCGGGGTATTCCGCCGAAGGACATTGTGTCGCGAAATGACAGAATGACATTGGAACTCCGTGCGGAAGCTTTCATGGCGGCATTACGCCTTTCGGCAAAGTACACATCTTCAATTGAGTGCACAACACCGGGATCCCGAGACTGGTGCATGCAACACCCACCGCCTGCAGAGAGACAGAATGACAGCGTGTCACTAAGTGACAGAATGACACTGGACTTCACCTGCAGAATGGCACTGAAACTCTCGGCGGGCGCTTTCGAAGTAGCGAAACGGGCCGGACCTGCATTTCAATAGGGCATGGTTCTGCCCGCGCCCACCGCCCGTAAGGAGACCGTTCGTTGAGTGTGGTCCTGTTCCGCAGGCCGGCCCGCCGCCGCGGCCCTGACATGCCCGAGGGCGAGTTGAACCTCCAGGAGCCGCCCACGCTGCCCGAGGTGGTGCCCGACAGCTCCGCCGTGTGGACATATCTGCCCATGGCGCTGATGTCGGTGTCGATGATGCTGATGTTCATGCGGCCGGGCATGAGCCGTTCGTCCGGAAGCCACTTCATGTACCTGGCCGTCGGCATGATGGTGCTGGCCTCCGGCGCCATGATGCTCGGCCAGATGATGCGCAAGATCAGTGAGCGCAAGCAGCGTCTCAAGGGCGAGCGCCGCGACTATCTGCGCTATCTCACGCAGATCCGACGCAAGGTTCGCACCGCGGTCACCGATCAGAAGAAGGCGCTGGCCTGGCGCCACCCGGAGCCCGCGGCCCTGTGGGCGCTGGTGGGCACCACCCGACTGTGGGAACGCCGCCCCCAGGACGAGGACTTCGGCGAGGTCCGGGTGGCCGTCGGCGAGCAGAAGCTCGGCCTGCGGCTGACGCCGAAGGCCACCACACCGGTGGAGGACCTGGAGCCGCTGGCCGCGCACGCCCTGCGCAGCTTCATCCGGGCGTACTCCACCGTCCCCGACCAGCCCATCGCCATCTACCTGCGGTCCTGGGCGCGGGTGCTGTTCCGCGGCGACGAGGAGCGGATACGTTCCGTCGCCCGCGCCGTGATCGCGCAATTGGTGACCTTCCACGCGCCCGACGACATATGGGTGGCGCTGTGCGTGTCCGACGAGCGGCGGGCGGACTGGGAATGGGTGAAGTGGCTGCCGCACAACCTCCACCCCCAGGAGAGCGACGGCGCGGGCCCGGCCCGCATGTGCGTCTCGGCCTTCAACGAGCTGGAGGACCTGCTCGGCGCCGAGTTCCTGGAGCGGCCGTCCTTCGACCCGGACGCGGCGGCCGGGCGCGAGGAGCCGTTCACCGTGATCGTGGTGGACGGCGGAAGCGTCCCCGGCGGGCACCGGCTGGACGGGCCGGGCTTCCGCAACGCCGTCGTACTGGACCTGAGCGGCGCGCTGTCCTGGCGGCCCGGCCGGGTCACGCTCCGCTTCGAGGTGTCCGGGCAGGACTTCACGCTGGTCCGTACCGACCGGGAGCGCAAGGAGCAGCCCACCCGGCTCGGCCGCCCCGACCGGTTCGGACCGCTGGGCGCCGCCGCGCTGGCCAAGCGGATCGCACCGTACCGGATGGGTATGGGCAGCGAGGTCGCCGAACCGCTGTCGGCGAGCGTGGAGTTGACCACCCTGCTGGGGATCGGCGACCTGCGCCGGCACGACCCGGCCACGCTGTGGCAGCGCAACACCGGCTCCGCCCGGCTGCGGGTGCCGATCGCGGTGTGCGCCGACGGCACCCCGCTGGACCTGGACATCAAGGAGTCCGCCCAGGGCGGTACGGGGCCGCACGGCATGCTCATCGGCGCCACCGGCTCCGGCAAGAGCGAGCTGCTGCGTACCCTGGTGCTGGCGCTCGCGCTGTCCAACTCCTCCGAAACGCTCAACTTCGTCCTGGTCGACTTCAAGGGCGGCGCCACCTTCCTCGGCCTGGACGAACTGCCGCACACCTCCGCGGTGATCACCAACCTGGCGGGCGAGGCGGCGCTGGTCTCCCGGATGCAGGACGCCCTGCACGGCGAGCTGATGCGGCGGCAGGAGCTGCTGCGGGCGGCGGGCAACTACACCTCAGCGCTGGACTACGAGAAGGCGCGGGCGTCCGGCACCCCGCTGACGCCGCTGCCCAGCCTGTTCATCGTCGTCGACGAGTTCAGTGAACTGCTGGCCGCGCACCGCGAGTTCATGGACCTGTTCGTGATGATCGGGCGGCTCGGGCGGAGCCTGGGCGTACATCTGCTGCTCGCCTCGCAGCGGCTCGACGAGGGCCGCATGCACCAGTTGGAGAGCCATCTGTCGTACCGCATCGGGCTGCGCACGTTCTCCGCCATGGAGAGCCGTGGCGTGCTCGGCGTGCCCGACGCCTACCAGCTGCCGCCGCGGCCCGGCAGCGGCTATCTGAAGTCCGGTGTGGAGGCGCTGACCCGGTTCCGCGCGGCGTACGTCTCCGGCCCGTACCAGGAGCGGCGGGCCGGCGCGAACCAGGCCCGGGTGGCCAGCCAGACCATGCCGTGGACCTCCGGTTATGTGGTGCCGCGCCAGCTGCCCGACCTGCCCGAGCCAAAGCCCGAAGAGGAGGCGGAGTTCGAGGAGACGGGGGACACTCTGCTGTCCGTCGCGGTGGAGCGGCTGCTCACCGCGGGGCCGCCCGCCCACCAGGTATGGCTGCCGCCGCTGGATCTGCCCGCGACCCTCGACCAGGTGCTGCCGCCGCTCACCCCCGACCCCGACCTGGGACTGACCACCGTCGGCTGGCCGGGCCGGGGACGGCTGACCGTTCCGATCGCCATCGTGGACAAGCCCTTCGAGCAGCTGCGGGACCTGCTGACGATCGACCTGTCGGGTGTCGGCGGGCACATGGCCATCGCGGGCGGCCCGCAGAGCGGCAAGTCCACCCTGGTACGCACCATCCTCACCGCGCTCGCGCTCACCCACACCCCGCGCGAGGTGTCGTTCTTCTGCCTGGACTTCGGCGGCGGCGCGCTGGCGGGCCTGGCGGAGCTGCCGCATACGGCCGGAGTGGCGGCGCGGCTTGACACCGAGCGGGTCGGCCGGACGATCGCGGAGGTCAACTCGCTGCTGGCCGCGCGTGAGCGGTACTTCCTCGACCATGGCATCGACTCCATGGCCACCTACCGGCGCCGCCGGGCCGCCGGGGAGTTCGCGGACCAGCCCTACGGGGACGTGTTCCTGGTCATCGACGGCTGGTCGACGGTGCGGCAGGACTTCGACCAGCACATGCAGACGTTCAACTCGATGGCCGCCCGCGGCCTCAACTACGGCATCCACCTGATCGTCACCACCGCCCGCTGGGTGGAGTTGTCCGCGGGCGTGCGCGACCAGGCCGGCACCCATCTGGAGCTGCGGATGGGCGACTCGATGGACTCCGAGATCAACAGCCGCCGCGCGGCCACCGTGCCTCGGCTGCCCGGCCGCGGTCTGACCCGGGACGGCATGCTGCACTACCTCTCCGCGCTGCCCCGTATCGACGGGATGGAGAGCTCGGAGGACCTTGCGGACGGGGTCGCCGGCCTGGTCGCGGCGGTCAAGGAGAGCTGGCCGGGGCCGCGGACCCCGCAGGTGCGGATGTTGCCGACCAAACTGCCGGTCTCCCAGCTCCCGCCGCCCGAGGGCGATCTGCGGATGCCGATCGGTCTGGAGGAGAGCGCACTGTCCACGGTGTGGCACGACTTCAGCGAGACCCCGCACATGATCGTCGTCGGCGACACGGAGAGCGGCAAGACCAACATGCTGCGGCTGACGGCCAAGGCGATCATGGAACGGTATACGCCCGCCGAGGCACGGATCATGGTCGTGGACTACCGCCGCACCCTGGTGGAGGCCATCCCCGACGAGTACCGCCTGGGCCACGCGGTCTCCGTCGACGCGCTGCGCGACATGATCGGCGGGGCGGCCCCGGCGGTCAAGGAGCGGGTGCCGGGACCGGACATCGCCCCGGGCCGGATGAAGCTGTGCGACTGGTGGACGGGCCCGCGGCTGTTCATCCTGGTCGACGACTACGACATGGTGGGCGGCGACTCGATGAACGCGCCGTTCGATCCGCTGCTGGCGCACCTCGCGCTCGGCTACGAGGTCGGGCTGCACCTGGTCGTGGCCCGCTCCGCGGCGGGTGCCTCGCGCGGCCTCAACGACCGCCTGCTGCGGCGGATGCTGGAGGTCAACACCCCCGGTCTGCTGCTGTCCTGCCCGCCGGCGGAGGGCTATCTCTTCGGCAATATCAAAGGCCGGGTGCTGGCGGCGGGGCGGGCCACGCGCATCGCCCGCCACAAGACGACGCGGGTGCAGACCGCGCTGGTTGACGAGGGGTAGGGCGCGGGTGCGCACGAGCGGAGCCTGGAAAGGCCGTTGCCCCCCGGACCGCGTTCCGGGGGGCGGACGCGTCAGGGGGGCAACGGTGTTTCAGGGGAGGAGCGAACCTCCGCCCGGCAGGGGCCGGCTAGCGCACGAACAGGTCCCAGACCTTCTCCCGGCCCTGGACAATCTTCGCGTTGCAGTTGAACTGAGTGATACGGCCTTGCTGGGCCAGCGTGTTCCCGGCCGTCTGGCAGGCCACGGCCGTCTTGTAGGTCGAGAAGTAGCGGTATTGGGGGGCGGCGGAGGCGGAGCCCGCGGTGAGCGGGATGGTCACTATCGCGGCACCGATCGAAAGAGCGGCAACCGCACGAGAACGCCAGGACTTCATATTTTCCTCAGCTTTCGTCAACGACACTTAGTGACACGTATTCAGTGAATGCATCGCCATGGGGTGGCGACGGGAAAAGCATACGACTCGCGAGGGAAAACCATCAGCCAATCCCGAAGGAATTCCGGTAACACGTCCCCTCCTTTTCGCTGCCCGAATTGCCGCGGAGGCTGCCCGATTCCCATTGCACGCCTGCCCGAAAGGGAGTCGGCGACGAGCCGGCGCCTACCGGAAAAAGCGTGGCGGGCCGTCCATGCGGGCGAGGAGGATGCCCGCATGGGAGTGAGGGCCCGCCCGAATGGTGCTGGAATTCCCAAGGAGCGGACACCGGGGCCGCAAGGACCCTTGGGCCGCTGCCCGTACGGCCCCTCGGCGCC
>NZ_JBSFMM010000126.1:0-34219 GCF_053599555.1 Streptomyces sp. NPDC000941 | reverse complement strand
CACCGCGCTGGCCAACGGCGTGTCGGTGTCCCAAACTCACCGCAGAGTCACTGCTGCCTGCGCGACGGGGCGGTCGGTCGGTCGGCGTTACTGCGGACCCGGCTGGGAACCGTCCTTCTGCTGCACCTCGTTCGGGATCGCCCCGCCGAAGCGGCGGTCGCGCGAGGCGTACTCCAGGCAGGCCCGCCACAGGTCGCGGCGGTCGAAGTCCGGCCACAGCACGTCCTGGTAGACCATCTCCGCGTAGGCGCTCTGCCAGATCAGATAGTTCGATGTGCGCTGCTCGCCCGAGGGCCGCAGGAAGAGATCCACATCCGGCATATCGGGGTAGTAGAGGTACTTCGCGAAGGTCTTCTCGTTCACCTTCGACGGGTCAAGACGGCCCGCCCTGACATCCTCCGCCAGCGCCTTCGCCGCGTCCGCGACCTCGGCCCGGCCTCCGTAGTTCATGCAGAAGTACATGGTCATGGCGTCGTTGTCCTTGGTCTGCTCCTGCGCGACCTGGAGCTCCTGCGCCACGGACTTCCACAGCTTCGGCATCCGCCCAGCCCAGCGGATCCGGATACCCATCTCGTCCATCTCGTCGCGGCGGCGGCGGATGACGTCCCGGTTGAAGTTCATCAGGAAGCGCACCTCGTCGGGCGAGCGCTTCCAGTTCTCGGTGGAGAAGGCGTAGAGGGAAAGGTTCTTCACCCCGATCTCCAGACACCCCTTGAGCACATCGAGGACCACGCCCTCGCCCACCCTGTGCCCCTCGGTGCGCGGCAGCCCGCGCTCCTTGGCCCAGCGTCCGTTGCCGTCCATGATGACGGCCGCATGCCTGGGCACCAGCTCACTGGGGATCTTCGGCGGACGGGCACCCGAAGGGTGCGGGTCCGGGGCCCGGTACTCGCGCCGCTGTCGGCCCAGAATCCCGCGTCGTGCCATGTGCCTGCCGTCTCCCTCTCAACTAGCTTCCGCGCCTTATTTCTCTACATACCGAAGCGACCGGAGCCCCCGCTCCAGGTGCCAGTGCAAATACGCCGCCACGAGCCCACTGCCCTCCCGGGCATGCCGAGCCTCACACGCGTCCGCGGTCTCCCAGTCCCCGGTCAGCAGCGCACCCAGCAGCATCAGCGCCTCCGCCGAGGGTACGACGCTTCCGGGCACCCGGCACTCCCCGCAGATCACCCCGCCCGCGCCGACCGAGAAGAACCGGTTCGGCCCGGGCATGCCGCACTTCGCACAGTTGTCGAAACTCGGCGCATAACCGTTCACGGCGAGGGAACGGAGGAGAAACGCGTCCAGGATCAGATGCGGCTCATGCTCCCCCGACGCGAGGGTGCGCAGCGCGCCGACCAGCAGCAGATACTGCTGCATGGCGGGCTCGCCCTCGTGATCGGTGAACCGCTCGGCGGTCTCCAGCATCGCCGTACCGGCGGTGTAGCGGGCGTAGTCGGTCACGATGGCGCTGCCGTACGGAGCGATGGTCTCACTCTGCGTGCACAGCGGCAGCCCGCGGCCGACCAGCTCGCCGCCCCCGCGCGAGAAGAACTGCACGTCGACATGGCTGAACGGCTCCAGCCGCGCCCCGAACTTCGACTTCGTCCGCCGCACCCCCCGCGCCACGGCCCGCACCCGGCCGTGACCACGGGTGAGCAGCGTGATGATCCGGTCCGCCTCACCCAGCTTCTGAGTGCGCAGCACGATGCCGTCGTCGCGGAACAGACTCATGGCGCTCATTCTCCATGACGGCGGACACCGCGGAGAACGTCGCCTGCTCAGGCGGTGGCGAAGTGGGCGATGGCGCAGTCGCCATCTGGAAGTCGATGGCCTCGGCGCGCGAGTCGGCCCCCTGGCATGCGGTCCCCCGGTGCTCGTGAGCGCGGCGGGCCCGGCGCCGCGCGCCGGGCCGACTGTACGCGGTCCGCTCCGCGGGGACGCGGGGCCTCACGGCTCGGCCCAGTCCCGGCGACTTAAGCGCTCACCTGTGCGTTTGTGGTGAATATTGAGACAGCGACACGCGCCGTGACGTCGGCGTGACGCTAGGATGATCGTTTTGCACATCGCTGCCGGGTGTGCAGTACGAGGGGGAGGGAAGCGCATGTCCACGTTCGAGGCGGAATGGGCGCAGATGAAGCGCGAGACATCCGGGGAGACCAGGATGAGCCTCGCGGGCGCCGGTGACAAGCCCGACTGGGAGCAAGAGGGATCGGGCAGCGTGAAGTCCAGCAAGAACGCGTGGACGGAGGCGGGTCGGGGAGTCGGCGAGCTGCGGGGGAACATCAAGACCGCGCTGACAAAGCTGGAGGAAGAGCAGAAGGGCCTGGGCGCGGGCAGCGAGACCGGCGGCGGTATCGAGAGCTCAGCGGCCCAGCGGGAGCTCTACCTCTCCTGGAAGCGCTATCTGAAAGGTGTGAGCGGCAAGTGCGGCACCTTTCAGGACCGGCTCCAGAAGGCCGGGGATCACTACTACGAGAACGACGCGGCCATCGAGCGCGCATTCGATCGATGGGACGGCCTGTACAAGGACACGAAGTCCGTCGGTGGCGAGAGCCAGGGGCGGTGACGCGGACCAGTGGATTACTCGACCCTCAAGTCCCTCAAACCGTCTGAGTTCGAGGACGCGGCGGGCGGCTATCGGACCGTCGGCGACATGGCGAGTCAGGCCAAGGACGACATCGAGCAGCAAGTGACCGCGGGCATGCGGAAATCGCTCGAGGGCGAAGCCGTGGACGAGGCTGTCCGGAAACTCCGGAAGCTGGCCACGAACTTCCATTACACCCAGGTCGAATGCGCACTCATCACCACCGCTCTCAACTCTCTGGCCTACGAACTGCGGGCAGCCAAGAACAAACTCGACGCCGCTGTGGAGGATGCCGCTGCCGCACAGTTCACCGTGCACTCCGACGGCTCGGTGAGCTACCCGTCGGCCGGCGACAAGGTCGACGGCAAAGTGCCCGAGGGCGGTACGGTCACGGGCAGTGCCAGGAAGTCCACCGGCAACCCGATCGACCCTGCTGGGGACGCGAACGACACGGCCAAGGCTCTCGAGCGCCAGGCATCGAACCTCTACGACAACCCGAATTACGACCGCGCGTTGGTCATCGCCAACCGCATTGCGCAAGCCGTCCACCAGGCCACCCGGGCCGACGAAAAGTGGGCCCCTGAGCTGCGCAAGTTGAAGGCTGACGACGATCTGGTCGTCGCCGCCGAGGACTGGGCCGACGCGAAGAGGGACATGGGTGGTGTCCGCCGCAGTGCGAAGGACTACCTGGACGCCATCAAAGCGCCCCTGAAGGACAGCAATCCGGAAGAGAACGCCACGTGGTGGAAGAACCTCTCGAAGAATGAGCAGGACGCTTACCTCGCCCTCGATCCAGCAGGGCTCGGCAAACGTGACGGTTTGCCCGCAGCCGTGCGCGACGAAGCGAACCGGACTGTGCTCGCCGAAACCCGTGCGGAACTCAACCTGAAACTCGACGAGCTCGGCAAGAATGAGCCCGCGAAGTACGAGCAAAAGTGGAACAACATAACTCATCTTCCCGTTCAGGGGGAAAAGCAGGTGACGCTGGCCTGGCAGGCGTGGGACAGGGAAAGAACCAGGATTAACGAATCCTTGAAGGGTATGGACGCCATTCAGCGCCGCTTTGACAGGACCGGAGACGACGGTCTGCCGGAGGCGTATCTGCTGGGATTCAGCGCGGAAGGGCGGGGGCGGGCCATCGTCGCCAACGGAAACCCTGATGACGCGGATCACATCGCGGTGTACACACCTGGAACCGGAGCCTCGCTCAGCAACAGCAATGGAGACATCAATCGCGGGGTGAACTTGTGGAAAACATCCCAGCGTATGACCGATCAGGAAGTATCGACCGTTACCTGGATAGGCTACGATGCGCCACCGGAACTCTCGGACGCCACCCGGGATAAATACGCGGACAATGCTGTAGGTGCGTACGGCCAGTTCATCGACGGCCTCAACGCCGCGAACAAGTCTGGCTCCGACGCTCATATCACCGCAATCGCGCATTCGTATGGGACCACGGTCATCGGCGCCGTGGCCGAAGACAGGGACCTCGGCGTCGACGACATCGTGTTCGCCGGCAGCCCTGGCGCCCGGGTGGAAAATGCCGCAGATCTGAGCGTGGGTAAGGGGCATGTCTGGAATGAGCACGCCAAGGGTGACGATTTGGTAAACGGCATTGGTCGCTTCGGCCACGGGGGCGGGGTCTCGGGCATCGACCCAACTGACCCGGTCTTCGGCGCCAACCAGATGGCCACTGATACTGAGGGGCACAGCGGCTACTGGGACTACGACGACGACAAAAATAAGCCGAGTCTCAGCATCGAGAACCAAGGAAGGGTCATCGTGGGAGAATACGGAAAGGTGGAGTTGAAGCCACGCGACGATGGATCACTTCTGCCGGTCGACTGGCGTGAGCCGTCGGCTTGGGGCCTCTGACGTGTGGAAGGTGTGGCGATGTCGACGGGTACTGCTCGCTGCGGCGGTTCTCCTATGTGTCGTGGGGTGCGGATCCATGAGTGACTCGGGTGGTGCGGCTCCGAAGGAAATGCATCCAACGCAGGCCAAGGAGCACGTCAAAAAGCTGTCCAGTGACGTGTTCGACATGGTCCGACTCCAAGGGAAAGTGTCGCCGGCCGGACCTGCGGCAATGCCCTCCCAACAGGGGGAACGGGAGTATTTCGTCCAGCATTTCTGGTCCATCTCTCGCCTGTCTGAGCGGGAGTTGACGCGCGGCTTCAACCGCTTGCGTGAAGAACTTCCGAAGGAGGGGTGGCGTATCACTCGTTTCGGGCACGTGAATTCAACGGACCGCCAGTTGGAGATAGAGGCCGTACACGAAAAGGACAAGTACTCGTTGTCCGCGGAGCTCTGGGTCAGCAGCTCCGGAAAAGACGCGCATGCGTCCGCGCCCAAGAACGACCGAATCGTGTTCTCCGTCGGGTCTCCCATCTACCGAACCCCCAAGGGAGTCGACCGCGACAACTACTGACGCCCCATCCTGAAACGCGACCGCCCGCGGACGCCAAGCAGTCGCCCGCCGCGCTGCCCCTACCTGCGGCGCTGTCGCACGGTCGAGGGGCGACCTGCCGAAGGCCGCCCCTGACCACACAGCTACCCCACCCCGCCCCTTCCCGGCCCCTGCCGACTTGGGGCTCCGCCGCGTGGGGGCACCGCCCCAGACCCCGGGCTCCGGGGGCAAAGCCCCCAGACACCCCCTAGTGGGGCAGTGGATCGAACCGCCCGGCCTTCGCGGCGCGGGTGAAGGCGCGGAGGGCGGCGGGGGTGGTTGCGATCACGGTGTGCGGTTCGTCGCTCTCCCGCAGAAGGATGCTGTCCGGGGTTCGGACGAGCTCGACGCAGTTGTTGGCCGCGTCACCTGAGTACGACGACTTCCGCCAACCCTCAGCCGGCCAGGGAGTCGAACTCACCGGTCTTGATCCCTCGTATCAGCGCCCGAAGGGCGGCCGGGGAGCTCTCGATGATCACCTGCGGGTCGTCGCTCTCGCGGAGCAGGATTGCCGAGCCGGGGGTGTGGGCCAGCTCGACGCAGGCGTTGTCTGGGGCGTCCGCCGAGTAGGAGGACTTCCGCCACTGTATGTGGGACATCTCCATGCCTTCAGAGTCGTTGTGCGATGGCAAGAATGAAATCGCGCGTGTCTTCCGGTGTGAGGGACAGATCTTCCGTCCGATCGAGGATCCGCCGGTAGTTGGCGAGGTGGGTCTCTCCGTCAAGGAACATCACACCGGTGGGTGCGTCGAGCTGCACCGTATCCAACTGTGGCACCGCCCCGCGCACACAGGCAGCGGAGACTCCGGCGTTGGGGAAACCTCCGGCGGAGAAGGGGATGGCTCGCACTGTGACATTGTCCCGCTCCGATGTCTCAAGGACGCGCTCCAACTGGCCACGGGCCACCTTGGAACCACCGAACTCCATCCTCAAGGCAGCCTCGTGAATCAGGAAGGTGCACGGCGGCGGATCGTCCCGATCCAGGACATCGCGGCGACGCAGGCGGAAGGACAGGCTCACGCGAAGTTGCGCGGGGGTCGGTTCCGGCTCAGCGATGGAGAACACGGCCTTCGCGTAGTCCTCGGTCTGCAGGAGACCCGGGATGTGCATGATCTGCACGGCACGCAGGCTCACGGCCCGGAATTCGAGCTCGGCAAGATCAAGGGCGCTGGCAGTCATCCTGCCCTGATACTCATCCCACCAACCTCGGCCGCGCTCGGTGGCCATGGCCGCGAGAGCATCCACATACGCCTGGTCACCGCACGAGTAGATGGCGGCCAGCATCCTGACGCGCTCCTCGCTCACGCCGAGGCGTCCAGCCTCCATGTTGCTGACCCGCGCCCCTTCGGCACCCAGTTGCTGTGCCGCATAAGCCACCGTCATCCCGGCGTGCTCACGCATCTTGCGCAACTCCGCGCCAACACGGCGCTGTCGCGCGGTCGGGGCTGCCTTCTGCGGCATGTGCGAACCCTCCCCTTACCCATTCCGTCACACAGTGTGGCAGCGACACTACCCGATTCCACGATCGGCTGCACGAATCCAGCAGATATGGATGCATAGCTGCATCCACATGCCGTATGGTCCCGATAGCACAGCGCATCGGAACCATCACGCACCGCGTTGGGAGACACCGCCATGCCCGAAGTCGCCGAACCCGCCTACGCCTACCGACTCAGCGCCCCCAACTCCCCCAAGAGCCCCAAAGCCTGCCGCGACGCGATCGCCGCCCTCCTCCAGGCCAACGGCCTGGACGACCTCGCGGACACGGCCCGCCTCCTCGTATCGGAGGCGGTCACCAACGTCCACCAGCACACAGCCACCCCCGTCATCCACATCGACACCCTCGTACGGGACCGCATCGCCACCATCGCCGTACGCGACAGTTCCCCAGACGACCTCCCCCGCCCGCACAAGGCGGAGGCCGACGAGGAAAGCGGCCGCGGCCTCTTCCTCATGAAGCAACTCGCCCACGCATGCGGTGTCACCTGGGAAAGCGGCGCGCAGCCCACCGGCAAGCACATCTGGTTCGAGCTGCGCGACCCGCTCCCCGAATGACGGCAGCGGCCGGGTAAGTTCCCGACATGAGCGATGACGGCAAACCTCGGATCAGATTCGCCGAGGCAGCGGATGCAGCCGTGATCGCGCGCATCCATTTGGCCTCACGGTCGGCAACCATGCCCTACCTTCCCTCGCAGAAGCGCGATCACGAGCAGGTGACCCAATGGGTCCGGGACGTCCTGCTCAAGCGATGCCGTACCTGGGTCGCAGTGCGCGATGCGGAGATCATCGGCTATGCGGCCCTTGACGGCGACATGCTCGAACACCTCTATCTACGCCCGGACGTCCGCCGGCAGGGCATCGGCACGCTACTGCTCGACGAGGTCAGGCGGCACAGCCCTGACGGGGTGTCCCTGCACGTCTTTCAGCAGAACACCGACGCCCGCGCGTTCTACGAGCGCCACGGGTTCACCGTTCTCGACACCAACGACGGTGATCGCAACATGGAGAACCTGCCCGACATGACGCTTCGCTGGATACCGGAGAGCGCCGAGGGCGAGCCCGCTTGAGGGCCCCCACCCACCCCCCTGCAAAAAAACACTTGCTCTCCAACAAACGACTCATCAAGCGGTTTTTTGCAAGGGGGTGGGTGGGGCCCCATGCCGCAAAGAGCTCGTAACAGCATCATGGCGAGGTGTGGCGGTGCGGCCGAGTCCTCCGGTCGCGCGCCTACCCCCGCACCGCTCTACCCCACGTTTCCAGCAGTTCGCGCTCGCGCCGGCTGCTGAGGCCGGCCCGGCGGGGCCGGTTCAGGCCCTGCTCCCGCTCCCAGCGCAGGGTCTGCGCCAGGAGCTCCGCCCGAGGCCGGTGCCGCAGGCCGGCCGCGGTCGCCGCTGCGCCATTGCGGGCGCCGAAGCCGGCCCAGTCCGCGTCGGCCACCCACAGCGCGAGCGACTCCGGGCCCATGGCCTGGACCACCTTCTGCCCGAGCAGCCAGTCGTCATCCGCCTCCACCACCGGCCCGGTGTGCCCGCCGATCTCCCTCGACAGCGCGACCCACTCCCCGAAGGGCACGATCGGGCCGACCGCGTTGTACGTTCCGGTCCTCCCGTTCTCCGCACAGTCGAGCAACCATGCAGCGAGGTCTCGCGCGTCAACCACCTGCGTCGGGATGCCACGGCAAGCCGGCACCAGCAGCGGGGCCAGCGGCTCGCGGGCCGCGCGGGCGACCCAGTACCCAGAGCGACCGCTGTGGTCACCAGGGCCACCGATCAGCCCCGCCCGCGCGATGAGGAGCCGGTCGCCCACCGCGGCCGCCGCGGCCTCCTCGCAGGCCACCTTGGCCTCCCCGAACTCGGCGTGGCCGACCTCGTCCCGCTCGGCCGCCGGGAGCACTGGCGCCGACTCGTCCGCGTCCAGCTGCGCATGCGAGGCATACGCGCTGACCGACGACACGTACGACCAATGGCCCGTGCGCTCGCCGAGCGCCGCCAGGGCCCCGCGGACGAAGCCTGGCTGCCACGAGACCTCGACCACGGCATCCCAGTCCTGTCCCAGCAGGCTTTCGTACACCGACGGGTCACGTCTGTCCGCAGCGACCAACTCGGCGCCCTGGGCCACCTCGCCGCTCTCCCCGCGGGCCAGGCAGGTCACCCGATGCCCACGTTCCAGTGCCTGCCGCGAGACCTCGCGGCCCACCCATGCCGTTCCGCCCAGCACCAAGATCTTCATCAGGTCACTCAAACACAGGCCGTGAGCATGCACGTCCCTGCTTCGCCGAGGGCAGAGAGATCCGCCAGGGCACACCGGGGCGGTCTGCCCCTTGGGGCGCCCTTACGGGAGGTCACCGGCATGATCCGGCGGCGCCGCAACTCACGCCGCACCGCCCGGGAGCCGCACGCCTTATCACCCAGGACGCACAGTCGGGACGCTCATGGTGCGTGCGAGCGCGCCGCGGTGAAGGGGGCACCGAGAGCAGCGCCCACCCCAGCCACAAGCGCCTCTGGCTCGAGCCGCGCCGCCCGCTCACCGAATGACGAAACCTACGCGGGATCGGCCAGACGCCCCTCAACGCGGGACCGCACCGCCACGGCCCGGGGGTCGGTGTACGCGGTCAAGTGGGACAGGGCCTCGGCCCAGTGGGCGCGGGCCGCTTGAGGGTCCGCCATGTCCACGACGACCGCCAGGTGGTCGAGTTCCAAGGCGTGCTGCCATGCATCGTCGAGCTGTCCGTGCATGGCAGCGGCCTGACGATGAAACGCGGCGGCCTCCTCGTAGCGATCCATCGCCGCATAGGTCTGCCCGGTGCCCCGCCAGGCGAGGGCTTCTCGGCTGCGGTCGCCGAGACGGCGATGCAGCTTGGCGGACCGCTGGTACGAGGTCAGCGCGTCGCCGTACTGCCCGGCGACACGCTGGATATCGCCCAGAGTCAGCAGCCAAAAGCCCTCCAGGACGTGACTCCTGAGGTTGAGCGCAATGTCGAGGGCTTCGTCGATCGCACGCCGTGCCGCTGTGAGTTCACCTTGCTCGCGGCGGAGCTCGGCGACGATGTACAAGGCGTTGCCCACGCTTCTTTCGTTGTTCAGGGCTCGGTGGGCGACGAGAGCCTGTTGGGCGGCCTGCTCGGCCTCAGGCAGGCGGCCCGCGTCGAGACGGGTGCTGGCCATGTTGGACAGGGCCATGGCCGCTCTGCGAGGTTCATCCGCGTCACGGAAGATCACAGCGGCACGCTCGAAGTGGTCGGCGGCCGGGTCGAGTTGGCGGCTCTCGAGGTGAATCAGGCCGATGAGATTCAGCGAGCGCGCCTCTTCGATGGGCATGACTGTCCTGTGCGCGAGTTCCCTCGCTCGTCGGTGACATTCCATGCCCTCGTCGAGACGGCGGTATTTCCGGTAGGCCATGCCGAGGTAGTTGAGCAATCGGATTTGGGCACCCGGTTCGTCCGCCCGTTCCGCGGCCGCCAGACCGGCACGCATCGTGTCGATCCAGTCACTGCCTGGCGCTGACGGGTAGCGGGCACTCCACAGCGCCTCGGCCAACTGCCAGGCGAGAGTGTCGAGCCCGGCTGATACGGCGGCCGGAACCAAACGGGGCAGAGTCGTGTGTTCGCGGTCCGCCCAGTCCGCCGCCGCGTTGTAATCGGCGAAGGCCAGAGGAGGCACGGAAGCTGTCGAGGCCGCCGGGAGGAGGCGCTTCTCGGAAGGTCTGAGCCAGCTCTGCGCCGCGTCAGCAGTATGCAGATACCAGTCCAGCACACGGCGCAGGGCCGCGTTCCGTTGCTCCGCGGGTTCATCGCTCTGCGCCTGACCGGTGGCGAAGGCACGCAGTAGGTCGTGGAACTGGAATCGGTCCGGCGCGGTTTGTTCAAGCAGGTGGGCGCCCACGAGATCGTCCAGGAGTTGCCTCGGCGGCTGAGGCTGAGCTCACAGAGGGCCGCGGCCGCGTGGAGGCTGAACTCGGGACCCGGATGAATTCCCAGCAGGCGAAAAAGCCGCGCGGAGGATTCCGGCAGGGCGCGGTAGGACCAGGCGAAAACCGAGTGGACCGCCTCTGCTTCCTCGTCGATGCCGGTGCTGAGCGCGTCCCACAGCGCCGACTCGTCCCGCAAGTCAGAGATGAGATCGTCGATCCTCATATGAGGATGACTGGCAGCGCGCTCTGCCGCGATACGTAAGGCGAGCGGCAGCCGCGCGCAAAGACGCGCCAGTTCGGTCAGCTTTCCCCCATCGTCTCCGGGCCGATAGCCGCTGGTGACCGCGCGCAGTAAGGCAATCGCCTCAGGCTCGGGAAGGGTGCCGAGCGTCAGACGGCGGGCCCCGTCTCGTACGGTGAGGCCGGCGAGCCGGTTGCGGCTGGTCACCACTACCAGACTGTTACCAGTGCCGGGCAGGAGCGGCCGCACCTGGCTGACCGTGGCGGCGTTGTCGAGCAGGATCAGGACGCGTCGCTCGGCGAGCAGCGTGCGGTACAAAGCGGCGGCAGCATCGACATCCTGGGGAATCTGGTCGGCCGGCACGCCGAGCGCGCGCAAGAATCGACGCAGTGCTTGGTCCGCGGTGACGGGTTCGCCGGGGTCGTAGCCCCGCAGATTGACGAAGAGCTGACAAGACAACAGCTACTTAACATTCCAGACCTGTGTGGGTCGTCCCGCAGCACGGCGCCGGGTCGGCTCAGAGGGTGGCGGACAACAAGGTGAGCGCGGCCCGGCGGGCGTGCTCACCCGCGCCGGCCACGTCGTGGTGTGCGGCGACGGCGGTCGCTCCTTCGAGCAGCATGAGCCATTGCCGTCCCAGGGACTGCGGGTCGGCGGCCCCTGCTCGCCGGGCGATGCCGGTCAGGAGCTCCAGGTAGCCGTCCAGGTGACGCGCGGTGATGGTCCGCACGGTCTCGTCGTAGTGCTGGGCGGCCGCGTTCAGCATTGCGCAGCCACGGAAGACGGGGTCGTCGTACCACTCCTGGAGGGCGTCGAATACTGCGGCGAGTTGCTCGGCAGGGTCGTTCCCGGCGGCTGCGACGGTCTTGGCCAGCCATCCGGTGACCCGTTCGCTACGCGCCTCCAGCATGGCCTGGACCAGCCCGTCCTTGGTGCCGAAGTGCCGGTAGAGCGTCTCCTTGGAAATTCCGAGGCGGGCGCACAGTTCGGCGACGCCGACCCTGTCGAGGCCGCGCTCGTACAGCAGCGGAGTGGCCGCTTCCAGGATGGCGGCACGGGTGCGCGTCGGGTCGATCGTCGAGCCTTTGGGGACCGGCATGACAGAGATGGTACCGGACGGTTCGATCACCTGCTAGAGTCCCGGATCGTACCGTTCGGTTCGATCTTGGAGTTGTCATGTTCGACCCCTGCGAACACCGGGACGCTCCGGCCCCGCTCGCACTGTCGCGTGGTGGCCGCCGGGCCTCCCGGAAGCGGGACTGATGAGGTCGCCGACTCGGCAGACCACAGGACAGGCCGCGCGGTTGGCGCTGGGTACGGCCTCGGCACTGGGGCTGGCCCGCTTCGCCTACGGACTGCTGCTGCCGGCCATGCGGGAGGATCTGCACTGGACCCTGGCCGAGGCCGGCGGAATGGGCACCGCCAACGGACTGGGTTATCTCGTCGGTGCACTGGCGACCTCCACGATCGTCCGCCGGTGGGGCACCACCGCCGCCTTCCGCGCGGGGATGGCGCTGACCGCTGTGTCGCTGGCCTCCACTGTCGTCAGCAATGCTTACGTGGCGCTGCTGGCCGCGCGGGCCCTCGCCGGAATGACGGGAGCGGTCGTGTTCGTCACCGGTGGGGTGATCGCGTCACGTATCGCCGCCCGCGGCGGCTCCGGCCTGCCCGTCACCGTGTACTTCGCCGGCACAGGGCTGGGAATCGTGGTCAGCGGTGCGGCCATCCCGGCCCTGGGCGAGCACTGGCGCCTGGCCTGGGGTGGCCTGGCCCTCGCCGCCGCGCTCGCGACTGCGGTGAGCTGGACCGCGGCGAGCACGCAGGACGACACGCAGCGCACAGGATCCGGCCGTGCGCGGTTGCGCTCCCTGCGGAGACCGGCCCTGGCCTACCTGTTGTTCGCCGCCGGGTACATCACCTACATCACCTTCCTGTCTGCTTACCTGGCCGATCGGAACGCCTCACTCGGGCAGGTAGTACTCACCTGGACGGTGCTGGGCCTGGCGGTCATCGCGGCGCCGGCGCTGTGGAGCCGCCCGGCCGCCCAGTGGCCCGGTACGCGAGCCCTGGCGACGCTGCTCGCCGTCCTCGGCGCTGGATCGGCGCTGGCACTGGCGGCGCCCACGCCACCCGTCATTCTGCTGTCGGCACTGGTCTACGGGGCGACGTTCATGGCGGTCCCCGCCGCCGTCACCACCCTCATCAACACCCACACCGCTCCCGCCGACTGGACCGCCACTCTGGCGGCGTTCACCACGGTGTTCGCTGCCGGGCAGACGGCCGGGCCGTGGATCGCCGGCGTGGCCGCCGACCACACCTCCACCGAGGCAACCCTTGGGTGGACCGCGCTCCTGTGCGCCGCGGCGGCCCTGATCGCCGCCACCGGACACAGACGTCCTGGACCGCCGCAAGGCGTCGTCCAGACACGCATATGACCCAGGCTTCCCCGAAGCCCGATCCAGAGCGAAAGGAAGAAGGACAATGGCGAACTTCGTACTCATCCCCGGGATGTGCCACGGTGGCTGGTGCTTCGAAGAGCTCACCGAGGAGTTGCGCGCCCACGGGCACACCGTCCACCCGATGACATTGACCGGACTCGGTGAACGCAGCCACCTGATGCCCGGTGCGGTGAACCTCGACACACACATTCAGGATGTCACCGGCGTGTTGGAGGCCGAGAACATACGCGACGCGATGCTGGTCGGCCACAGCTACGGAGGCATGGTCATCACCGGCGCCGCCGACCGCGCACCCGGCCGCGTCGCCTCCCTGGTGTATCTGGACGCCATGGTGCCCGAGCATGGCGACTCCTGCTGGGCCCTGGTCACGGATCAGGAACGGCGCTGGTACATGGACGTGGTGGACACCGGCTACGCGGTGCGGCCACTGCCGTTCTTCGACGTACGCGCCACCCCCCACCCACTCGCGTCGCTGCTGCAGCCGCTCCAGCTGACCGGCGACCTCGCACACATCCGACGCAGGATCTACGTGTATGCGGCGGGATGGGAGAGCCCCTCACCGTTCACCGCCGTCTACCAACGGCTGCGAGAGAACCCCGCCTGGACGACGCATGCGCCGGCCAGTGGCCACAACCTCATGCGTGACGCCCCCGAGGACCTGGTCAAAATCCTGCTGGGGGCCGTTGAACCCATCGGTCACCAGGATGGCGCGTCAGCAACGCCGGCAGGTCCGCCTCAGCCGCTGACCGCACAGTGATCTTCATGCGCTGAGCCTGGAAAGGGCACAGCCGCACACGTCTCAGCAGTTGCTCGCCAAGCGAAAGCAACTGCGGGTTCGCCCCGCCCGGACCTCGACCCCGCTTACGGCTGGAAGTCCACCGCTCAAGATCGAAAAGACAACAGCTACTCACGGTCGGCAACCATGCCTTATCTGCCCCCGCAGAAGCGCGATCACGAGCAGGTGACCCCATGGGTCCGGGACGTCCTGCTCAAGCAATGCCGTATCTGGGTCGCAGTGCGTGGTGCGTGGTGCGTGGTGCGGAGATCATCGGCTATGCGGCCCTTGACGGCGACATGCTCGAACACCTCTATCTGCGCCCGGACGTCCGTCGGCAGGGCATCGGCACGCTACTGCTCGATGCCGTCAGGCGGCACAGCCCTGACGGGGTGTCCCTGCACGTCTTCCAGCAGAACACCGATGCCCGCGCGTTTTACGAGCGCCACGGTTTCACCGTCATCGACATCAACGACGGTGATCGCAATATGGAGAACCTGCCCGACATGACGCTTCGTTGGATACCGAACAGCGCGGGGTGAACCGGCTCACCCCGAGGACTTGGCCACCGTCGTGGTCCGGCGACCGGTTCGGTAGCGGCCCGGGGTCGTTCCGATGATGTTGGTGAATGCCGAGATGAAGCCGCTGGGGTTGGCCCATCCGCAGGCGTAGGCGGTTTGGGTGGTGTCGTGGCCGTCGGCGAGGAGTACGAGTGCGTGGTAGATGCGTAGCTGCGTGCGCCACTCGTAGAAGGTCATGCCGAGCTCGTTGCGGAACAGCCGGCTGAGGGTGCGGGTGCTGGCTCCGATCGTCTTCCCGAGTTCGGCCAGCGTGGCATTGTCCGCCGGCGTCTCGTACAGCATCCGGGCAATGGCTTGCAGTCGGTCGTCCCGTGGTTCCGGCAGGTGCAGTGGCTGTTCGTGTGCTTCGTGGAGTTCGTCGACGAGGACTCGCAGGAGGCGAGAGCGCGCGGAGCGACTGTAGTCGGGCGTCCCGTCGCCGTAGTTGCGGGGGCCGGTCAGGGCGAGCAGGAGCTCGCGGGCGAGGTCGGAGGCCAGGAACACGGCGGGGTGGTCGGATATGAGCCGGGCGAGGGATGGCGCGAGAAAGACGATCCGCATGTCGGTGTCGCCGTGGGCACGGTGATAGTGCGTGAACCCTGCGGGGGTCCAGGCGACCCGGTTGGCGGGAACGATCGACGTGCCGCGCTCGGTGTGCACCGTCAAGACGCCGCCGGCCGCGTACACCAGGTGTCCCCGTACGTGCGACTGCACCGCGCTTGTTTCGCCGGATGGCCAGAGGTGGCGCCCGCCGGATGGCCACACATGTGATGTCACACCGGCGGCCAGGGAAGGTTGGCGGCGAACAGGCATCAGTTGGCATCCTATCGTTAGCCCGCCACACCTTGATCTGGTGAGACTTCCTCCATGCGGAATGTCATCGAGGCAGCGTGCCTCGATGCCGCGGCTTGAGAGATGGAGAAGAAGCGCATGGCGACGTTCGTTCTTGTGCCCGGCGGTTGGAAGGGCTCCTGGTCGTTCGAGGCGGTGGTTCCGCTGCTGGAGCGTGCCGGTCATACCGTGCACGCCCTGACCCTGACCGGTCTGCGGCCGGACGACGACAACGCGACGGTTGCGGCCGCCAACCTCGACACGCACGCCGACGACGTATTGCGGCTCCTCGATCGCGCCCACATCACCAGCGCGACGCTGGTCGGCCACAGCTACGGCGGGATGGTGACCGCCGCCGCGGCCGATCGCGCCGGTGGGCGGATCTCACGGCTGGTGCAGCTCGACGCCTACGTGCCGCGCGACGGCGAGTCGTGCTGGTCGTCAACGAACGAGCACTTCCGGGAAGTGTTCGCTGCCGGCGCTGCGGCCACCGGCTATGCCGTCCGACCGCCGGACGGCGGCGATCCCCGCCGCCGTCCCCATCCCCTCGCCTCGTTCCTGCAGACGATCCGGCTCACAGGCGCGCTCGCCCAGGTCCCCCGCCGGGAGTTCATCTACTGCTCGGGATGGGAGGACCGGACGCCGTTCGCCGAACTCCGCACCCGGCTCCAAGCCGATCCCGAATGGCAGGTCCACGACCTCCCCACCGGCCACGACGCGATGCATGAGGCCCCGGAGGCGGTCGCTGCACTGTTGATGCGTGAGCAGCAGCGGACCGCGGCTCCCGTGAGTTACGGCTTCACCGGCGCGTGAGCACGCGGAACTCGTTGCCGTCGGGGTCGGCCAGCAGCACCGCGCCGTCCTCGCCGTGGGCGGAGTCGAGACGCCTCGCCCCGAGGGAGAGCAGGCGCTCGACCTCCGCCTGCTGATCGCCGTCCGGCGCGAGGTCGAAGTGCAGGTCCTTGCCGGGGTCCGGCATCAGCGGCGGACCGCCCCACGTGATCTTCGTACCGCCGTTCGGCGACTGGATGGCGGTCTCCTCGTCCTGGTCCCAGACCAGCGGCCAGCCCAGCGCCTTGCTCCAGAAGTAGCCCACGGCCTGCGAACCATCGCAGGCGAGCGCTCCGATGAGGCCGCAGCCGGCGAGGAAATTGTTGCCCGGCTCGAGGACACAGAACTCGTTGCCCTCGGGGTCGGCGAGCACCACATGGGACGCGTCCGGTCCCTGGCCGACGTCGGCGTGCTGCGCGCCGAGGCCGAGCGCCCTGGCCACGGTCTCCCGCTGGTCCTCCAGAGAGGAGCTGGTCAGGTCGTAGTGCAGCCGGTTCTGGGCCACCTTCCGCGCTTGGGTGGGACGGAAGCCGAGGCGGTAGCCGGCTTCATTCCCGGACATCAGGGCGACACCGTCGGAGGAATCGTCGGCTCTCTCCAGGCCCAGGACCCCGGACCAGAAATGCGCCAGGCGCTCCGGCTGGTGGGCGTCGAAGGAGATTGCGATGAGTCGGCTGGTCATTGCGCCACGCTTTCTCGGTCCGTTGAGTGCCAACTGTCGACAGGGCGCCATGTCTGCGCCTCGGTCGAGGATAGGTGTGGCTCTCTGCGCGGAAGTGCTGAGTTGCCGGTTTGTTGATCGGGGCTGTTGTCGGATCGTTCCTCAATGCCGCCGTGGCGAGCGGCAGGCAGCGGCGGGGTTCGAGGGCCCCGACCGCGTGCCCGCCGGGATGGTGTGTCAGAGCACAGCGAGCCGGTTTACCAGCAGCTCCACCCTCTGCTCGGCGTACTCCGGCGGCAGCCGTCCCGTCCGGGTCAGGGTCGCCAGCCCGTGCAGGGCCGCCCAGAACGTCTCGGTGAACAGCCCCGGGTGGACGCCGTCCCCGGCGACCTCGCCGAGGGTCTCCAGCAGGGCGGCGAAGGCATCCTTGAGAGGTTCCGGGGTGTCCTCCTGTGCGTACGCCAGGCCGCCGTCGAGCTCGAACAAGGCGTCGTAGACCGCCGGATTGCGTGCGGCGAAGTCGAGGTAGGCACGGGCGAGGGCGGTGACCCGCTCGCGCGGGCTGTTCGCGCCGGCGGTCGCGGCCCGCACCGCCACGGCCATCTCGGTGGCGCCCTCGAGGGCGACGGCGCCGATGATCTCGCGTTTGCCGCGGAAGTGGCTGTAGAGGACGGGCTGGCTGTATTCGATGCGCTCGGCGAGCCGGCGGGTGGTGACCGCGTCCCAGCCCTGCTGCTCGGCGAGTTCGCGGGCCGTCGCCACGATGAGGCGTTCGCGGCCCGCCCGTTCGCGCTGCTTGCGTTCCTGTACCGACATGATTCGATCCTAGCATCGCTAGACAAGCAAGCGGCAGTAGTACTAGCGTTGCCTTGTCAGCTAGCAAGGCTAGATTTCAGAAGGGGCCGTCATGCTCAACGCACTCGAGGTCGTCACCACCGTGGTCGTCGGCCTGATGGTGGGGGTGGAGTTCTCCGTCGCCTTCGTCATGAACCCGATCCTCAAGGCCCTTCCCGACGACGCCAGCCAGATGGGCCACAGCCACGGCGGCCGGATGCTCGGCGCCCTGATGCCGTTCTGGTACATCGGCTCGCTCGTCCTCGCCGCGATCTGGGCGGTCGCCGGATGGCACCACCACGGCACCGGCCTCGTCATCACCGCCGCCGCGCTGCTGATCCTCAGCGTGGTCATGTCGATCCTGCTGCTCGTTCCGATCAACAACCGGAACAAGATGTGGACCCCCGAGAACCGGCCCGCGGACTGGAAGGAGCAGCTGCACCGCTGGGAGCGCTGGCACTACGTCCGCGTCGCCGTCATCATCGCCGCCTTCACCCTGCTGGTCACCGCCCTCGCCTGATACCCAAGCCGCCCCGAGCCGCGTCCGCGCGGCTGATCAGGCCTCGCACGACTCAGCAAGCTCCACGAAGCTCACCAAGTCGGCGAAGACTCGCCGGGAGAAGAACAATGTCGCTGAAGAAGATCAACACCGTCCTGGCCACCGCCTTCATCCTCTTCATCCTCTGGTTCGGGACGGAGTTCATCCTGAGCCCGGAGACGACGGCGCCGGGCTTCGGCCTGCCGAGCCGGCCGTCCGGCGACGGCGGCGGCTTCCTGATCATCAAGGGAATCCGCGACGTCGTCTTGGCCCTGGTCCTGGGCATCCTGCTGGTGACGGGCCACCGCCGGGCGCTGGGCTGGGTGCTGCTGGTGGAGGCCCTCGCCGCGTACGGCGACATGACCACCGTGCTGGCCCACCACGGCTCCGTGGCCACCGCGCTCGGCATCCACGGCCTGACCGCGACACTGATGGTGGTCAACGGCCTGCTGATGATGCGCGAGACCCGCCAGGTCGCGGCCGCTCCGGCAACGCTCGCCCCGCAGCCCGCCTGACGCCACCTTCGCGCGTGTCGGTATTCGCCTGTCAGCGCCCGTCGCCACCCAACCCCAGCGACCGCCCGAAGACGCACGCAGCTGGACGATCTGGGGTGGCCGGAGAGGACCCCTCCGGCCACCCCTGCTTCACCGCAACGGCTACGTGCCCGCGTTGGAGTTGCCGCGCAGCTTCACGTTCGCCGTGCTCGCGTTCTTGATCGCCGTTTCGATCTGGGCCATCGACGAGCCGGAGTCGATCCCGGGAACGGTCGAGCTGTTCACCGCGTACAGCGTGAATGTGTACGGATGTGTCGAACCGCCGGGGCAGGGCCCGAAGTACTGCTGGGCATTCGCGCCGCTGCCCATGGCCTTCTGTTTGGCGCCGTCCTGGCCTGGGACATTGAAGCCGGACCCCAGCGCCTCGGGGAGTGACAGCTTGGTCGCCGGGATGTCCCAGATCGCCCAGTGGAGCTTGTTGCCGTTGTTCGCGACATCCGCGAAGACGATGGCCCAGCTGCGCCCGCCGGTGGTGCCGGCGCCCCAGGCCAGCGGGGGCGAGGGGTCCTGGCCCGCCGTTCCGTCCCCGGCGCAGGTGTGGCGGGTGGGGATGGTCGCGTTGTCGTTGAAGGCGCTGCTGCTGAGCTTGAAGTCGCCGGCCGTACCGTCGTCCGAGTAGACGATGTCGATCCGCAGGATGCGGTCGTTGCCGTCCGTGCCGTCCTTGTCGGTCGAGGTGGTGAGCCAGATGTCGCCGTCGTGGTCGACCTCGACCGTACGCAGCCGGTCATAGGTGCCCTGGAAGTACGTCTTCTGCTCGACGAGGTTCGACGAGGAGTCGATCCGCATCCGGTAGACGCGCTTCCCCACGGTGGTGGCAACGAAGACGTGGTCGTTGATGATGGTCAGGCCGCTGGGCGAGGCCGAGGAGGTCGACCAGGTCTTCTTGGGCGCGATGTAGCCGGAGCCGGAGCAGTCGCCGTCGGTGCCCTCGCAGTTGGGCCAGCCGTAGTTGCCGCCCTTCTGGATGAGGTTCACCTCATCCATGACGCTGTTGCCGAACTCGGACTCCCACAGGCGGCCCTTGGAGTCGAAGTCCAGGCCCTGCGGGTTGCGGTGACCGAGCGACCAGACGGCGTTGCCGAAGGGGTTGTCGGACGGGATGGAGCCGTCGGGGTTGATCCGGAGGATCTTGCCGTTGAGCGAGTTGCGGTCCTGGGCCCGCGACTCGGTCTGGGCGTCGCCCATGGTGGCGTAGAGCTTGCCGTCGGGGCCGAAGCGCAGCCGGCCGCCGTTGTGGTAGCGGCTCTTCTCCATGCCCTGGAGCAGCACCTTGTAGCCGCTGAGGGTGTTGTTCTCCAGGGTCATACGGGCGATGCGGTTGCCCTCGCCGGCGGTGTGGACGAAGTAGAGGTAGTGGTCGGTGGCGAAGGTCGGGGAGACCTCGAGGCCCAGCAGACCGCCCTCGCCGCCGGTGGTCTGGGAGTTGGGCACCTTGCCGACCAGGGTCTTCGTACCGGACTTGGTGAGCTTGTAGACGTTGAAGGTGTTGCGCTCGGTGAAGATTCCGGTGCCGTCGGGCAGGAAGCCGAGGCCCCAGGCCACGTCGACCCCGCTCGCGATGGTGCTGACCGCGCCGGGGTCGGGGGTGCCGCCGGGCTGGGTGCCGGAGGTGGTCACCGTGATCTCGGGCGTGAAGGCGGACTTGTTGCCCTTGAGGTCGTACGCCCTGACCTTGAACGCGTACGCGGTGTTCGGGGTCAGGCCCGCGACGCTGGTGGAGGTGGTCTCGGAGGTGCCGGACAGGGCGCCGTCGCGGTAGATCTCGTAGCCCGTGACCTTGACGTTGTCGCTGGACGCGGCCCAGGACAGATCGACGGTCGTGGCCGTCTTCGACGGGGAGGTCAGATTGCCGGGGGTGGTCGGCGGCTCGGTGTCCGGCGGGGCGGGCAGGGTCGCGATGGTGACGGCGTTGGACGCCTCCGAGGCGTTTCCGGCCGCGTCGCGCGCGAAGACGGTCCAGTCGTACGAGGTCTCGGGGTCGAGGTTTTCGACGGTCGCCGCGAGGACGTCCGGGCCGACCTTCTTCATCAACTGGCCGTGCTGGTAGATGTCGTAGCCGGTGACGCCCACATTGTCGGTGGCCGCGTCCCAGGCCAGCGAGACGGTGGTGGCCGTCGGCTCCTTGTCCTTGCGGAGGTTCGCGGGGGCGGTCGGCCGCTCGGTGTCGGCGGGGCCGGTCGGGGTGACGGTCAGCTTGTCGAGGTTGGGGCCGTCGACGCCGGAGGTGGTCGCGCGGACCTTGTTGCTTCCGGCCTTGAGCGTGGCGTTCACGCTGACCGTCTTCCAGGTGGTCCAGGCGCCGGTCGCCGGGAAGGAGAGGTCGTCGGCGACAGGGGCGCCGCCCACGGCGATGTCGAGCGGGCGGTCGGCGGAGGCGCTGGCGTAGCGGAAGTCGAGCCGGGCGGGCCCGGCCTGTGCCGCATCGACGGTGAACTCGACGTATGCGCCGGTGACGACGTCGAAGTTGACGAATCCGGTGCCGGAGTAGCCGTCGTGGTTGGACTCGGCCGCGCCCTGGGAGATCTGGGCGGACTCGGCCTCGTAGTCCGTGCCGGCCGGTCCGCCGGCGGCGGTGACATCGACGTAGTCGAGGTTGGGTCCGCCCTCGGCCGCCGCCGAGGTCGTACGGATGGTGTTGGCACCGGCCTTGAGGGTGACGGTGGTGGTGACCGACGACCAGGTGGTCCAGGCGCCGGTGGACGGGAACGCCAGGTCGTCCGCCGTCTGGTCGCCGTTGACGGCGATGTCCAGCGGGCGGTTGGCATCGGTGCCGTTGGCGTAGCCGAGGGTCAGGGTGGCGCTGCCCGCGGCCGGGGCGTCCACCGTGAACTCGACGTAGCTGTCTGTCTTGTTGTCGAAGTTGACGAATCCGGTGCCGGAGAAGCCGTCGTGGTTGGACTCGGCCGCGCCCTCGGAGATGACCGCGGACTCGGCCTCGTACCGTACGGGCGCGGCGGCGGCCTTCGCGCCGGAGGGGTGGGTCCCGGCGGCCTTCGCTCCGGAGGGCTGGGCCGCGCTGAGATTCGGCAGGGCGATGGTTAAGGCCGCGGTGGCCGCGGCGAGGAACGCACCGACCGCTCGGCGCGGTCTGTGGGAGATGGGTGGCACAGGGGTCCTCCCGCCTTGCAGACTGATAGGAAAGATTCCTAACAGTGATGCGCAGCCGACGCGCCCACGTCAAGAGGCGTGCAAGCGTTTACCGAAGGTGATCTAGACGCGGCCGGTGTGAGCGGTCGACCAGCGCATGCCACCGATCATGTGCTCCAAGTAGGCCGGGTCCCGCACCGTTGCCGTGAAGTCCGCGCAGAGAGACTTCTCGAAGGGGCGGGTGCCCGCGAACACCCAGGTGCGCCAGTCGGACAGATCCGCCGCGCCCTCCAGGTCCGCGATCTCGTCGACGTCCCCCTCTTCCCACGGCTCGTCCGGGTCTTCAAACGCCGCGATCTCACTCCACAGCGGCACGTTGCGGATAGGGCCCGGCTCGTAGGAGGTCACGATCTCGGCGGTTCGCCGATAGAACTCCTCGGGGTTTCTTTCCGTCATGACATAGCGGGAGATCTGGTCCTGTCCGCCGCCGCCAGTCAGTTGTTCCCCGTATACGGCCTTCGCTGCGCGCCTGGGGGTGAGCACGGTCCTGCCGTCGTCCGCCAGCAGACACCCGTCTTCGCCGACTCGTACCTTCTTGCCGAGGAGGGCGTCGAAGAGCTCACGGAACTCATCCTTCAGCCGCATGCCGTCCACGATCTCCTTGCCCCGCTCCGGGGAGAGCGGGTACCGGTCTTCGCGGTCGGGCATACCGTAACCGTCGGCCAGATACCCCTCGTCCAGCAGCCACCACGCGTCCACCAGCAGAATCAGGGGGAAGGATGCCTCCTGCGGAACGAACGGGGCGTCGGGGTTGATGATGTGCACCCTGCCGCGGAGGGTGCACCCTTCGACGGAGTCGATGGAGACAGCGAAGAGATCGGTCATGGCGTGGTTCCCCCTCGTCGGGCGCGGGTCGCAACGGCCGCAGCGGTCACGGCGGCCGCGGCGCCGTTCGGTGGCCGGGAGGCATCCTCCTCGGCGGGCTCGGCCTGCTCCGCGTAGGCGGGCTCGGCCTGCTCCGCGTAGGCGCGCACCGCCCAGCCGTCGTAACGGTCCCCCAACCGCTCACCCGCGGTCCGCGCGTCCGGTACGACATCGAGCTCGCCCCAGCGGACCGGCCAGGACAGGCGCTGGCCCACCGTCCAGGCGAGCATGTCGTCCAGCGCCTCCCGCCGGCCGTCCGGAGCGATGACGACACCCGGCGGGAACGTCGCACACCACGTCTCGTCGTCGAGCGCGCAATGGTTCGCGTCGAACCGGTCGTCTCCCTCCAGCGGTCTGGGGGCCGCGGGTTCGCGGAGGAAGGTGAAGTCGCCCAGGACCTCACCCGATCCGGCCTTCACAAACCTGAGGGTGGTGGCGCCCAGCGCGACCAGGACGTCGTCCGCGCCCCACACCACCCCGGCGGTGCCGGACGGTACGTCCAGGGTGCGCAGCCGCCGCGGCTCATCGTCCGCGAGCGACCACACCTCGACGCGCCCCTCGCCCATGAGGCAGGCGCCCGCCTCACCGGACGGCGCCCAGGCCCAGGTGCCGACGTCGGTGAGCCCCGGAGCCGCGGGCGTGGCGTCGAGGCGGAAACGGTACCGGCCGTCGTCGTAAATGAGGACGCCCGGCTCCGCCCCGGCGCCGTTGTCCGCACGCACCACGGCCGCCAGCCGGGGGGTGTCCCCCCGCATGCCCCACAGCAGCGCCGACGCCCCTTCGTGTCCCCTGGTGTCCTCGCCAAGAGGCAGGCCGGTCGCCGCGTCGAGGAACCGCAATCCGTCGCCGTCGTGGGCGAGGAGACGGTCGTCCGGGGACCATGCGGCGAGCCCGCCGATCTCGGCCAGCCAGCTCAGCTGCCCGGAGTCGACATCGATGGCGAACGCCTGCCCGTTGTCCCCCCAGTTCCTGTCCCGCCACGAGTTGACCGCCTGCAGCCTCGCGCCGTCCCGCGACCAGCGAACCCAGTCGTGGACCCGGATCGCCTCCTCGTCGTACTTGTCCATCTCCTCGGTCCGCAGATCCTCCCGGACCCGCTCGGCCAGCAGGAACGGATGCGGGGCGGTCGCCTCACCGGAGGTCCACATCAGCTCGCCCCGCTCCAGGGGAACGACGCAGCCGCTCACCTCACAGGGAGAGCCGGACGCCACAAAGGCACGCCGGCCGTCGGGCGCCAGCGCCCAGGCCGGCGGCCGCGACGCGCCGTTCGTCACCGAGCATTCGGCGACGGGCTCGCCGTAGGTGAGGGGGCTGAACGGGTCGAAGACACCGACCACGTTCGTGGAGTACGCGAGACCGACGCGCCGACTGTCGGCCGACCACTGGATGGTGCGCTCGTGGTCCGGCCAGCCGACGCCGCCGTCGATGCGGTCGAGGACATTGACGCAGCGTCCGGTGGCCAATTCCCAGATCTGAAGCGTGCCCCCGGCGTCGTAGTCGTCGTCGGCCCAGCTTCCGGTGGCCAGATACCGGCCGCAGGGGCTGAGCGCGGAGGCAAGCGGCTCCGACCGGTGTCCGTGCGGATGCCGCAGCCGTACGCCGTCCATGGCGCGGACCTCGCGAGTGGCGGCACGGTGCTCCTCCGTGACGCCCCGCTCCCGCTCCACCTCCAGCAGCCGCGCCCGCAGGGCCAACAGATCCGGCTCTCGTCCGGACCCGTCGTCGTCGAAGCCTTCCCGATAGCCGAGCACGCCCCGCAGCGCCCGGTCGTCGAATATCGGAATGTTCCGCTTCCAGGCTTCGTCGAGGGCCCGCCCCTCCGCGCGGTGGGCGAAGACGATGTCCGTCCTGCTGGACACCTTGGCGGACACCTGGGCGCCCAGCTCCTCCAGCAGTCGCTTCGCCTCACCCTTGCTCAAGTCGCCGAAGCGGCCGACGAGCACGATCCGCTTCCCCCGTACATCCATGCCAGAGACCATAACCGCGGCCTGTGACAACGGACTTGGAGGCGTCGAAGCGGTGCCGCTCCGGCATGGCCCGGGGGGACGCTTGAACGCCGGGCCGCCGCACGTGACCGCTATGTGTACGGGTTGTCGGCGCTGTTGCCCGGGTAGAGGATCGGGCCGTGGCTGCCGTTCTTGACGTAGACCACGACATTGATCGCCCGGATCTTCCACGAGGCCTCGAAGTGCAGGTTGTACCAGGCGTCAGCCGGCTTGCTGCAGGCGTGGTCGTACCGGTTCCAGTGCGGGGGACCACCCCACGTCTGCCCGCTGACGCCCAGGACTTGGAGCTGGACGCCGACCTGCTTGCCGTCGCACTTGGTGTCCCGCACCGACATGCTCACCTGAGTCAGCTTCTTCGCGCCCCAGGTCACGGTCACGCTTCCGCAGGCCCGCGAGCCGCACGCGTCACTGCGTCCCGTGGCGGCGGCGATCGTGTGGGCGGCGTCGTCGGCGTGGCCCGACGCGGCGAGGGAGGTTCCGGGGGCCATGAGCAGCCCCGCCGTCGCCGCGGTGGCGACGGCCAGCGCCTTCCACGGTCCGTGCTTCGACGCCTTCATCTGCGTCATCCGCGCCATCTGCGCCATCTGCGTCTTCATGTGCGTTGAGCTCCTTCGGATCGTTGTCGGCCGCCGTCTCGCGGCCGAACGATCCCCAGGCTCGCCACCCCGGCGAAGGCCGCGCCAGGGTCGCGGGCGATTGCGGGACGAGGAGGGATGAAAAGAGCTACTGCCTGCGGAAACACCGTCCCGGACGGGATTTGCCGGAACACTCGCCGACCACGGCAGCCCGATATTCCGGGTCGCAAGCCAACGCCGCCATGACGGTAACCTGCGTATACAGGCAGGTGTGCAGGTGGATCGACAAGGGGAGCCACGATGGCCCGGGCGACCGGCAAGAGCGAGGCCGTCTACGAGCGGCTGAAGGGGGACATCGAGTCGCTGCGCCTGAAGCCCGGGGCGAAGCTGAGCGAGGTCCAGCTCGGCGAGGAGCTGGGGGCCTCCCGTACCCCCGTGCGCGAGGCCATCCGCCGACTGGCCGCCGAGGGGCTGGTGGACTTCGTACCGGGTGAGGTGGCGCGGGTGGCCACCATTTCGCTGGGCGGGGTGCGGGCGCTCTTCGAGATCCGGATGTTGCTGGAGCCCCGGGCCGCGGCCCTGGTCGCCGCCTCGGCGGCGGCCGACGAGCGCGCACTGGCTCCGTTCCGTGAACTGCTGGCGCGGCTGGACGAGTTCGAGGAGTCCTTCCGGGCACTGGACGCCGCCGGGCAGACGCGCGGCTATCAGGACTTCTACGGGCTGGCCGAGGGCTACGACCAGGCGGTCATCGCCGCGTGCCGCAATCCGTACCTCGCCCGTACGATCCGCGATCTGCGCAGCCAGACCGTACGGCTGCGGCATCTGTCGCACAGTGGCCCGCGGCGCATGCTGACGTCGCTGGAAGAGCACCGCGCGATGCTGAAGGCGATCACGCACGGGGATGCCCAGGCGGCCGAGTCGGCCTCGCGGCACCACCTGGCGCAGACCCTTCAGGCGCTGATCGACAGCCTGACGAGCGGCGAAGGCACGGCGCCCGGCGTGGAGATCCAGTTGGACATCGCCCGCTGAGCCACCGAGCCTCAGAGCCACCGAGCCTCAGCCACTGTGCCGCCGAGTCCTACTCCGACGGACACTTCCCCGCGGTCGCGGCTTTGAGCTCGTCGAGCGCTTCCCGGATGAGTTGCGCCAGGTCGCGCGGGTCCGGCTGCTCGACCCAGCACTCGAACGCGACCTTGAAAACGGCGAGGCCCGCCTCGGCGATCAGACTCGCGGCCGGGTCCCCGACGCCGCGCTGACGCAGGGTGTCGGTCAGCGCC
Source organism: Streptomyces sp. NPDC000941 (assembly GCF_053599555.1). Taxonomy (NCBI): domain Bacteria; kingdom Bacillati; phylum Actinomycetota; class Actinomycetes; order Kitasatosporales; family Streptomycetaceae; genus Streptomyces; species Streptomyces sp. NPDC000941. Next base: position 7,639 of record NZ_JBSFMM010000126.1, on the reverse strand, counting down.
GCGGACCAGGCCGCGAGTTTGATCAACTCGCGCTCCCGGAGCTCCGCGTTGGCGGCGATGACGGCCTGGCGCTTCCGGGCGTGGGCGTGGCGCCCCTCGAACGCGGCGGCGACGGCTTCGAGGGCCGCGGCCACCGCGTCGATCGGCGCCACGTCAGCGGGCAGGTCGGCAACAGTGCCCACGAAGAGCTCCTGAAGCGGGCCGCCGCCCGCGAACAGCACCTCCCGCTTGTCGGCGAAGTGCCGGAAGAAGGTCCGCTCGGTGAGCCCCGCCCGCTTGGCGATCTCCGCCACCGTCGTCTGCTCGAACCCGCGCTCGCTGTAGAGCTCCAGCGCCGCCTGTTCGAGTCGCCCGCGCGCGTTCGGCTCCCATCGACCCATGCCGCGGATCCTACGCGATGACAGCGAATGACATCAGATGAGATCAGGTGCTACGGTCGATGACAGTGACTGACATCGCCTTACTGGAGGTCTCTCTCATGCGCGTTTTCGTCACCGGCGCTTCCGGCTGGATCGGCTCCGCCGTCGTACCCGAACTCATCGACGCCGGCCATCAGGTCGTCGGGCTCGCCCGCTCGGACGCCTCGGCCGCCGCGCTCACCGCGGCCGGCGCCGAGGTGCGGCGCGGCACCCTCGATGACTTCGACAGCCTGCGGAGCGCGGCCGCCGCCTCGGATGGCGTGATCCACCTCGCCTTCAAGCACGACATCGCCTTCTCGGGGGGCTACGAGGAGGCCGCCGAGGCGGATCGCCGCGCCATCGAGACATTCGGCGACGCACTCGCGGGTTCCGGGCGGCCGTTGGTCATCGCCGCCGGGACGCTCGGGCTCGCGCCTGGGCGCGTGGCCACCGAAGCGGACGGCACTTCCAACGGCCCGACCCCCCTGGGCGCCGGGCGGCACGCCAACGCACAGCTGACGCTGTCCTTCGCGTCCCGCGACATCCGCTCGTCGGTCGTGCGGCTCGCCCCGACGGTATACGGCGAGGGGGACCACGGCTTCATCGCGATGCTGGTCGACGTCGCCCGGACCCGCGGCGTCTCCGGCTACATCGGCGACGGGACCCAGCGCTGGCCCGCCGTGCACCGATTCGACGCGGCACACGTCATCCGCCTGGCGGTCGAGAAGGCCCCGGCGGGATCGGTGCTGCACGCCACCGGGGACGAGGGCGTACGGATCCGCGCCGTCGCCGAAGTGATCGGACGCCATCTCGACCTCCCCGTCGTCTCCGTCTCCCCCGAGGAGTCGGCCGAGCACTTCGGCTGGCTGGCCGGCGTCCTCGCGCTCGACGGGCCGACGTCGAGCGTGCTGACCCGTGAGCTTCTGGGGTGGCAGCCGACCCACCCCGGGCTCATCGACGACCTCGACAAGGGCCACTACTTCCCGCGGAGAAGTCATTCGACGTTGTCGTGATCGGGACCGGGGAGGCGGGAGCGGCGGCCGCTCTGCGCTGCCGGGCCGCCGACCGGAGCGTGGCGGGCGACTCCTCCGGCTGGTACTCCGCGCGCGAACATCTTCACCCTGGCCATACAGCCGAACATGCGCGCCGATGACCTGCGGCAGACGCGGTTCGTCCACCCGCCCCAGGCCTCCAACATGGCGTGGATGCTCTGAAGGTAACAATGGAAGCAGGACCGCATCGCGTGGCGGGCCGAGTCAGCCGGCGGTGCGGACGCCGGATGCTCGAGACTCCAGAAGGCTCCAGAAGGGGTGACGATGCCATGACCATGCAGGAGGTGCGCTCGCGCCGCGTTTACGAGCAGGCCGAACGGTCCGACGGCAGGCGCGTACTGGTGGACCGGCTGTGGCCGCGCGGCCTGTCCAAGGAAAAGGCCCACCTGGACGAATGGCTCAAGGTGGTGGCGCCGTCCGATGAGCTGCGGCGTTGGTACGGCCATGAGCCCTCCAAATTCACCGAGTTCAAGCGCCGCTACAAGACCGAGCTGGCAGAACCGGACCGGGCCGAGGCACTGCGTCATCTGCGTGACGAGGCCCGGACCGGCCCGGTGACGTTGCTGACCGCGACGAAGGACATCGAGCACAGCGAGGCGGAGGTTCTCGTACAGCTCATGCGCTCGAAGTAGGACACGCCCAGCTGGCTCCCCCCGCGGGCTCATGTCATGGTGTCGCCGTCGTCGCCACCAGCGCCTCGTCGTCGGCCGGCTCGTCCTGGGCCATCAGACCGGCCACCCACAGCGGCATCAGCCAGTGGGCGACGAGGGCGGCGATGAGCACGGGCGCCACATAGGCCCTGGGCGCATCGCCGCCGGCGGCACCCGCCATCAGCAGCCCGGCCGCGGCCGTGACCAGCAGCAGGGTCATCACCCGGTGGGCACGGGCCAGGATCCGGCTGCGCTCGGCCGACTGCCGCTCGTCCAGGGCGCGTTCACGCAGTTCCAGCAGACCGCGGGTGGCTGCGTTGATCACCCCCGTCGCGATCATCCAGGGCAGCAGCAGCACCGCCATCACGACGATGGTCCACATCGGCTCGGATTCCGCGAGGTAGAGGTGGGTCATCAGCGCCCCGAAGGCCGCGGTGAGCGTGATGTGTACGGCGACGGCCAGGCGTCGGCGTGCGGCCGTGGCCAGCGCCTCCACCGGCAGGCCGAAGAACTTTGCGATCTTCAGCGCCAGGTCGAGGCTTGGGTTGTACTGCCCTCGCTCGATGTAGCCGATGGTCTGATAGCTTCCTTGTACGCGTTGCTGTATACAGGAACGGATACAGCTGTGTACCCCTGATGCGAGGACAAGCCTCATGCCGCATACCGTCGGCGCCGCCGACCTGCTCCGGTTCGCCACCGCCGCCGCCGAAGCCCATGGCGTACCGCCCGGGGACGCCCGCCTGCTCGCGGACACGCTGGTGACCGCGGAGCTATGGGGGCATCCCTCCCACGGGATGCTGCGCCTGCCGTGGTACCTGGACCGCCTCGCCAGTGGCGCGACGGCACCGGTCGCCGACCCGCGGACCGTGAGTGACGGCGGGGCGGTGCTCGTCGTGGACGGCCGGGACGGGCTGGGGCAGGTGCTCACCGACCGAGCGGTGGGCCAGGGCGTCGAGCGGGCCCGGGAGCACGGGATCAGCGCGGTGGCCATACGCAACTCCGGTCACTTCGGCACCGCCGCGTACTTCACCCGCAAGGCCGCCGAGCGGGGCTGCGTGGCGCTCCTCGCCACCAACGCCAGCCCGGCGATGGCCCCGTGGGGCGGACGGGAGAAGCGCATCGGCACCAACCCCTGGTCGATCGCCGCGCCGGGCGGCCGCTACGGCACGGTCGTGATGGACATCGCCAACACCGCCGTGGCGCGCGGCAAGATCTACTACGCGAAGGAGCGCGGGCGGCCGATCCCCGAGGGCTGGGCGGCCGATGCCGACGGTGTGCCGACCACCGATCCGCGCCAGGCCGTCGAGGGGTTGATCCTGCCGATGGCCGGCCACAAGGGGTACGCCATCTCGTTCATGTTCGACGTGCTGGCCGGGGTGTTGACCGGCAGCGCGTTCGGGTCCTCCGTGGTCGGTCCGTACCGGCCGACGGGCCGCAGCGGCGTGGGCCATCTGCTGATCTGCCTCGACATCCGCGCGATGGCCGAACCGGCCGAGTTCGAGCGGCGGGTGGAGGCACTGATCGAGGACACCAAGGCCACCCCCACCGCACCGGGCGTGGCCGAGGTCTTCGTCCCCGGCGAGCCGGAGGCCCGTACCGCCGAGCGGCTGCGCACCGAGGGCATCGCTGTCGCCGAGGACACCTGGCGCTCCCTCACCCGCGTCGCCACCGCCACCGGCGCGCCCCTGCCCACACCAGCCATGACGTCCAAGGAGCTCTCCGCATGATCGCGCTGACCGTATCCCTCCAGATCGCCCCCGGCTGCCGTGACGACTTCCTGGCCGCCATCGAGGAGAACGCCGAGCGCTCCTTCCACGACGAGCCCGGCTGCCGCTTCTTCGACGTCGTATGCGATCTCGACGACGACCACCACTTCGTCTTCCACGAGATCTACGACGACGAGGCCGCCGTAACGGCCCACCGCTCCGCCCCGCACTACGCGGTCTGGCGCGCGGCCGCCGCGAAGTACGTGGTGCCCGGCAGCCAGGTCAACACCCTCTCCCGCCGCCTGTTCCACCACTCCTGACCCCGTATCCCCAGAACGGAACCCCACTCCCATGTGCACCGAGCCCACCCCACCGAACCTGCTCATCCACCCCGACGAGGTCGAACGCTTCGACCGCGGCGGAGGTGTCGCCACCGTCCCCTACGTCGGCAAGTGGAACTCCGCCACGGCCCTCATCACCACCGGCCAGACCGTGTTCCAGCCGGGTACCGGACTTCCGCTGCACAGCCACAACGTCGAGGAGTCGGTGCTGATCCTCGCCGGTGAGGCGACGGCGGAGATCGACGGCCAGCTCTTCGACCTGGAGCCCGGCCAGGCCACCTGGGTCCCGGCCGGCGTGCCGCACCGGTTCTTCAACCGGGGCGAGGGCGTGATGCGGATCTACTGGGTCTACGGCGGACGGGATGTCACCCGGACCATCACCGCCACCGGCGAGACCTTCGCACACCTCTCCGAGTACGACAAGGGAGGGGCGCCCACCGCATGAGCGACACCACCATCAAGGTCGTCAACCCCGCTACGGGCCGGCTCGTATCGGCCGTCGAGGGGTGGGACGCGGAGCGCGTCGAGGCGGCCGTGGAGCGGGCGCATACGGCGGGCCGCGCCTGGGCGCTGGTCCCGGTCGCCGAGCGGGCGGCCCGCGCCGCCCGGCTCGCCCACGCGCTGCGCGAACACCGGGGCGCTCTCGCCTCCCTGGCCGTGGCGGAGATGGGCAAACCGGTGCGGGAGGCGGAGGGCGAGGTCGAGAAGTCCGCGCTCACCGCCGAGTACTACGCGCGGCAGGGGCCGATCATCCTCGCCGACCAGCACATCGAGGTCGACACGTTCGACACGGCCGAGGCGGCCTGGGTGTCCCATGAGCCCCTGGGTCTGGTGCTGGCGGTCATGCCGTGGAACTTCCCCGTCTGGCAGGTCATGCGCTTCGCCATCCCCTCCCTGGTGGCGGGCAACGGCGTGCTGCTGAAGCATGCGTCGAACGTGACCGGGAGCGCGCTGGCCCTTCAGGACCTGTTCGTGGCGGCGGGTTTCCCCGAGCACCTGGTGACCGCGCTGCTGATCGCGGACCGCGAGGTGCCCGAGGTCACGGCCCGGCTCATCGAGGACGACCGCATCGCCGCCGTGACCTTGACGGGCAGCGACCGGGCGGGCGCGGCCGTGGGCTCCGCGGCGGGGCGCGCGGCGAAGAAGTCCGTTCTGGAGCTGGGCGGTTCGGACGCCTTCGTGGTCCTCGACGACGCCGATGTCGGGGCGGCCGCGGCGGCCGCCGTGAAGGCGCGCTTCGCCAACTCCGGCCAGAGCTGCGTCTGCGCGAAGCGGTTCATCGTCAGCGCGTCGGTGGCGGACGCCTTCACCTCCGCGTTCGTGGCCGGTGTCGAGGCGCTGCGGGTCGGTGACCCGCGGGAGCCGGACACCCAGGTCGGCCCGCTGGCCCGGGACGATCTGCGCACCACGATCCACCGGCAGGTCCAGGACTCCGTGGCGGCCGGGGCCCGCCTCCTCACCGGAGGCCGCCCCCTGCCGGGCGACGGCTACTTCTACGAGCCGACCGTCCTGGCGGACACCGGACCGGGCATGGCCGCCTTCGACGAGGAGACCTTCGGCCCGCTGGCCGCCCTCGCCGTCGCCCGGGACGACGAGGACGCCGTCCGGCTCGCGAACGCCACCGCGTACGGGCTCGGCCTGAGCGTATGGACGGCGGACCCGGCCCGCGGTGTGGCCCTGGCCCGCCGCATCACCAGCGGCGCGGCCTTCGTCAACGCGATCGTCGCCTCCGATCCGCGGCTGCCCTTCGGCGGCACGAAGCGGAGCGGATACGGGCGGGAGCTGGCGGCCGCGGGCATCGTCGAGTTCACCAACACCCGTACGTACTGGGTGGGGCGCTGATCGTCTGTCACCACCCGTGCACCACACCCGTAAACCACCCGTGTGACCTGCTGAGTTTCTTCCGGGGTCCCGTCTGCGCGGCTGCGTGGACGGGACCTCCGGCGTTGCGGGGGCACCGCTGGGCACCACCCCAAGTCGTGTCGACAGAGCTCTATACAGCGATGAATTCAGCGCTGTATACAGAGACTGCTTTCCCGGGTTTCCGGGTCTCCGGCCCGTAGCAGGGCCCGTAGAAGGGATGAGAAATGTCCAGCACTCCGAGCGCGGCAGCAACGACGCGCGGCATCGGATACTGGCTGCGCCAGCTGTGGGTTCAGGTCCTCATCGGCGTGGCGGCAGGCATCGTGGTCGGCGCGGTGTGGCCGGGCGCGGCTGTGCGGATGCAGCCGTTCAGCGACGGATTCGTCGGCCTGATGAAGATGATCGTCGCGCCGGTGATCTTCTGCGCGGTGGTCCTCGGCGTGGGCAAGGTCGACAGCATCGGCCGGGTCGGCCGGGTGGGCGCCAAGTCACTTCTCTACTTCGTCGTTCTGACGGGGCTGTGCATGGCCGTCGGCCTAATGGTCGGCAATGTGTTCCAGCCGGGCGCGGGTATGCACATCGACGCGTCGTCCCTCAGCACGGAGGACCTGCCCGAGGGCACGACGAGCACCCATATCGACCTGCCCGACTTCGTGCTCTCGATCATCCCGACCACCATGTTCAGCGCCTTCACCGAGGGCGAGATCCTGCCGGTCATGCTCGTGTCCGTGCTGTTCGGCATCGGTGTCAAGGCCGTTGGCGAGCCCGCCCAGGGGCTGCTGCGCGGGGTGGAGAACCTCTCCCAGGTCGTCTTCAAGGTCGTCGGCTGGGTGATGCGCACCGCCCCGCTGGGCGCCTTCGGGGGCCTGGCCCTGACCGTCGGCAAGTACGGCATCGGCACCCTCCACCAGTTGCTGATCCTCATCGCGATCTTCTCCGCGACCTGCCTGGGGTTCATCCTCGTCGTCTTCGGCGGACTGCTGCGCTACACCGGACTGAACCTGTTCAAGCTCTGCCGCTATCTGAAGGAAGAGCTCCTGATCATCCTCGCCACCTGCTCCAGCGAAGCCGTCCTCCCCCGGATGGTCGGCAAGATGGAGCACCTGGGCGCCTCCCGGCCGGTCGTCGGCCTGACCCTGCCGGCGGGCTACTCCTTCAACCTCGACGGCACCGCCATCTACCTCACGATGAGCTCGCTCTTCCTCGCCCAGGCCCTGGACATCCACATGTCGCTGGGCGAACAGCTCACCATGCTCGGCATCATGATGCTCACCAGCAAGGGCGCGGCCGGCGTCCCCGGCGGCGCCTTCGTCGTGCTGGCCAGCAGCGTCAGCATCATCGGCCATGTCCCGATGGCCGCCCTGGCCCTGATCGTCGGCATCGACCGCTTCCTCAACGAGGGCCGCATCCTCACCACCGTCCTCGGCAACGCCGTCGCCACGATCTTCATCGCCAAATGGGAGGGCGAGTTCGACCTGGAACGCGCCAAGGCGGTCCTCGACGGCAAGGACGTCACCCCCGTCGCCGACGTCGACACGCCTCTGGCGCACGCGGGCGCCCCGAAGTGACTCGACGCCTGAGTTTGCGGTGAGTATGGGACAGCGACACGCCGTGGTATCGGCGTGTCGC